>JAFTPR010000052.1 GCA_017463145.1 Clostridia bacterium | reverse complement strand
TCGTATCTGCAAAGAAGTCTGTGCTAAGTTCAACCGTTGTATAAACACTCGCTTGAGAAGTCACAAGCGTCAACGCTTTGCTCGTTTCACCGCCTACCGTTACTTCATCTACGGAAAGCGTACCGCTACCATAAGTGAGTGTAACGTTGCTGGGAGAAGCGTTAATTGCTTCAAAGTCGTAAACGTTGTCAATAATTTCGATATCGTCCACGTACATTATGATTTTCTTGTTCGTAACACCCTGCATTTCAGGATACAACGTCATCCAACCCGAATCCGCCATGGAAGCAACCGAACCGTTCGTTCCCAAGTCTTTTACCAAATCGGCATAAGGAATTACAAATTCTTTCCAAACGTTTGCGTTGTTTGCAAGCGTATTGAACGTAGTACTATCTTGCAACAACCATGTAGTCGGCGTATCTTCGGAAGTTACTTTGAAATATATATACTCTGCGTCACAAGTTGCATTGTCGATCAATACTCTGAATTTTAATGCAGACGTGGGCGTGATATCTTCATAGAAATCCGTTCCGAGATTAAACGAAACGTGTGGCCAAGAATCGGAAACGTTCGTCAATTTAAGGGCTTTTGTTGTTTCGCCGTCAACCGTTATGCTTTCAATGGAAAGCGTGCTTCCGCCGCTTCTCGGCGTGATCGAATCGGGAACGTAACCCATCTTTTCAAACGTATAATCGTCGTTTACCTGTTTGGTGTAATACAAATCGAAATATGCTCTGCCTGTTTCGGGAACGTTGTTCTCCGTAATCGTACCGCTCTTCCAAACGTCGAGATAGTACCCTTCGGGAGCAAGCGTATTGCCAAGCGCCGTTGCGTTGAACGTTTCGCCTACGTTTGCCGCATAGTTTGCTTTCGCCGCTTTGATTGCAGAAGCGTTTGCCTCCGTCGTGTTTTCATAGCCGTCTGCGCCCTCTTGATAGGTGCGTACTACGTAATCTACGTTCTTTTGATACGCATTCGTCAAAGCCGTTTTTTGCTCGGCAGTAAGTTCGCTTGTTGCGCTTGTAACTGCGCTTTCTACAACTTGCGCCATGGAACGGGTGTTGTTTGCTATATCGCCACCTGCCCAATCGGCAAATTCGTAATTCGTGCCTGTTTCATCCGTATACTTGATATAGCCCAAGCCGACAAAAGCACGGGTCTTGTTCATCGCTTCGAGATTTACGATAGAGCCTCTAAATTCTACGATCGAGCTATCCTTTGCATTTACGGTAAGTTCGTCTGCTTCAAGATTGATGATTTGCGTGTAGCCGTTGTTCGTGTACACCCATTCTTGCGTAGCTTCGTCCCACGTAGCCCAATCGTAAATTTTCGTTCCGCCTACGCCGAATACGTTTGCCGCATTGAGTTCTTTAACGCCCACGTAATCCGCAGGCGCAATCAATACGCCGTAAGAAAGATCTGTATAACCGTACGCTTGAATTGCCGTATAATCACTTGCGGACATCTGCGCTGTAAAACGGATACCGATTCCTGCGTCTTCTTCTGCCATACGCACGTATGCGCCTTGTTCCATCGTCCAAGCTACTTCCGTAACGGACTTCTTTACTTCGCTTGCGCTTGCCGTAATTCCATACGTACCGAAACCCGTACAAAGAACAGCTGCAATCGCCATTACTTTAAGTAAATTCTTCTTTACCATTCTAATCCCTCCCAACCGTTAGGTTTGTTGTCCTCTCCGAAACAGTCGTCTTGCGTCATGGAAGTTCTAATCGTATCTTCCGTCAATTCAAGCAACTTAATTTCGGGTTGCAAATAGTCTTTTCTAAACATAAAAATCCTCCTTTTATTTTTATATATCTAAGTGCACGATATAATTTTTGATTTTTCGCAAAGCGAAGATTTCTTCGCTTTGCATACGTTTTACGAGTTCTTTGATATTTTGAAATCGTCGAAATAATAGTTCATGCTTCTTCCG
This sequence comes from Clostridia bacterium, assembly GCA_017463145.1. Lineage (GTDB taxonomy): Bacteria > Bacillota > Clostridia > Christensenellales > Borkfalkiaceae > Scatosoma. The sequence goes on along the minus strand of JAFTPR010000052.1, from coordinate 2,452 downwards.
TCGCCTACGGTAACGTCTGCGCCTTCTGCGTTAAATCCTACGTAGAGCAGCCCCTCCGAACGGTAGTTTTCCAAAATTTCTTGCGTGATTACGACGGAATACGTTACCCAAGTATTCGCCTCTACGATATTATTCGACGGTAAAATATCGTACGTAGCAGGTTGCGTACCCATATACAGTTTGATATTTATTGTGCTTGAATTGCCTTTATCTACGTACACTCTAAACGAGAACGTATCTCCTACGGAAATAGAGTTCACAAATTCGTCGCCGAGATTGAACGTCAAAAGGGGATTATTACCTGCCTTGCTCGTCATCACGCGAATTGCTTTATCGCAACCTTCGGGCGCATTGTTAATTTCAAGCAACTTCGCCGATGCGTCGCCGTAATATGCGCCGAAGAAATCGTCGGGCAATTCGTACATCGTGCTAAGCGAACCGTCAAACGTCGAATCGGAAACTCCCACGTCGTCGATATACAAATCGTAACCTTTTTCCGCCGCACCCACAATCCACAAACGGAACGTGATCATACCCGTTTCTTTTACAAGCTCTAAATCCGCTTGAGAAAGTCTAAATTCGAACCAACTGCTATGGCGTAATTCGCCTCGTAAAATGGTGTTATAATAGAACAAATTGTTCCCGCCTTGCTTATCCCACGCTGTTAATATGTAGCCCGTCGTCGAATCCAAGCAGGTATTCGGTACGAAAGCAAGTTTAAACGTCAAGGTTTGATAACCCGTCATTTTTTCAAAATACTCTCTACCTAAATTGAACGTTACGTACGGATCGCTGTTCACGTTCGACGCTTTAAGCGCATTCGTCGTTCTACCGTCAAGCGTTACTTCTTCAATCGAAAGCTCTGCCTCGCCCGACGTAATCGAGATACGTTTCATATTGTTCGCATTGCTTTCCTCATTTTCAAAATCGCCGTTTTCAAACGCAGGCAACATCGTTACCGTTTGCGTTGCGCCCACCGATTTTTCTTCCGCACCGTAGAAATAGCGAACCGTATATATGCCTTCCGTCGCAGTAGGCAAGTACCAAGCTTTCTCAGTTTCGTCGTACTCAACCGTTACGTTTTTACCGTTCACCGTCGCCGTTACACTCACTTTATCCGCCGTTAAGTTTTGGAGAATTTCGTCCGCTTTTGCAATTTGCACCTTTGCTCCTGCCTCCGAAGAGGTTGCGCAATCGATTGAGTTCGGCGTAAAAATTCTTGCGTGCGTTTCGCCTACGTATTCAATTCGGAAACAATCCAGAATCAGCTTGAAATCCAAATAGTTGGGGTTATCCGAACCGTTTAACCCTATACAGATATGTGCCTTATCCATCGTACCTTTTTCAATAGAAGTCTGGTATGCCGTTTTAAACGCTTCCCCCGTTACGCTAATTTGAGTCCAAGCCTGCGGAACGAGCGTTTGGTGATACAGAAAATAAGCCGTCGTGCCGTTAATATCGTAATCTTCGTTAATCGTCGAACAGTCAATCATATACGAGAATTGGGTATCGTTATAAATCCAAAACGATAAGCGTTCAACGTTCGTATAATCAAAGTTCGCCGTATCCGTCAAATGCACCTGAGGCCATTTGCCCGTCGAAGAGAATACCAATGCGCCGTCCCCTTCCAATATTTTGCTTTCTGCGTCCGTATAGCTAATTACGCCGCCATGCATCACTTTAAACGATTCCATTATAAAGTTTTGGGAATTGAAATATTCCAGCTCGTTTTCTTGATACACTGCGATATCGTACACTTCTTTTTTGAGATTATTCGAGCCGTCTTTGGCTTCAACCACCATTTGATAGTCGCCGTAGCTTTCAATCGTAAATTTCCCGTCGGTAACATTCAATTTGCTTCCTTCGGAATCCAAAACGTACACAATCGGCGTTTCCGCATACCCTGAAGCGTCCATAGCTTCAAAGGTCGGCAACGTTACAACGTCGCCCATACGGTACTTATACACGATTTCCCCGTCCGTAAGGCGCAAAGACGGCGGTGTTGTGTCCACACCCGTTACTTTCGTAATATAATCGTATTCCTTTGTTCCTGCAATAAACTTGTAAGAAACGGTATATTCCCCTACTTCCGAAACCGAAAAATATCCGTCTCCCGTTTTTACAGCTTCACCGTTCAACGTAACGCTGACGGTAGGTTCATACACTTTGCCGTCAACGGCAATCGCCGCTTGCGCATAACTGAAAAAGTTACCGATTTCAACAAATGCGTCTTTGGGAATATCTGTATATAAACCTGTTTGCGGTATCGCTTCGGGATCTAGCGTTGACGCTGAATTGTTAGACGAGGAGTTGTTCGGCAAAGCGCAAGCCCCACCGCACAATAAGCAAGAAACTAAAAGACCGAATAAAATTTTCTTCTTCATAGATAAGTCCCTCCTTATTACGCCTTTTTATTCTCAAAACGGAAGTTGTCAAAATAGAACGTCCGCTC
>JAFTPR010000011.1 GCA_017463145.1 Clostridia bacterium | reverse complement strand
GGGACGGCAGTTGCCGTCCCTGTTTTGTGGTGGAGCCAAGGGGAGTCGAACCCCTGACCTTTTGAATGCCATTCAAACGCGCTACCAACTGCGCTATGACCCCGTTTGTGCATTTATTATACCTTAAAACCCGTTCTGCCGTCAACAGTTTTTAAAGGCTTTTACGAACTTTTTTTCTGCATCCTGTCATACAATTGAGTATGACGCTTTCACAATTATTTCAGCTTTGCATCTCCTCACCGTATAAAAAAGTGGGCGTGGCCGCCAATTATGCCTTAAAACGGGAAAACGATCTCCTGTATATTCTCTTTCAAGACTCCGACGGCAAAGTCGATTGGAAAAACAATCTTGATTTCCCTGCCAAAGCTTACAAGCGAATGAACAAGACCGTTTGGTTTGCGCACCGCGGTTTTTTAAAGGTATGGAAAGAAATTGAACCATACCTTGCGCCCTACGTTGCGGACACGTCCGTCAAAAAAATCGTCGTAGCAGGGTACTCCCACGGCGGCGCATTGGCGCTTTTATGCCATGAATACGTATGGTATCACCGCCCCGACCTTCATTCTTCCTTGCAAGGCTACGGGTTCGGCGCGCCGAGAGTGTTCTGGGGCATAAAAAATAAACTGCTCAAAAAACGTTGGGAGCAGTTTACTGTCATTCGCAATATAAACGATCTCGTCACGCACCTGCCCCCTGCATTTTTGGGTTTTACGCACGTGGGCGAACTTTTGAAAATCGGCAAACGGGGCAAATATACGAGAATACAGGCGCACTATGCCGACAATATCGCCAAAGAGCTTGAAAACGCGGGCTTATGAAAATTCCGATTTCGTTTCCCGCGCAAACAGCTTTGCCAAAATCCGTTCACAACGCACCCGACAAGGTTCGTCGGACACCGTATAACAAAGTTCGTACACGGCGTTCGTGATAGGCAGGTCCACACCGTATTTTTCCCCGAGTTTCTTCATAGCCAACGCCGTAGGAACGCCCTCGGCAAGACGGGCAAACGCTTCGCCACGTACCAAATGTTCGCCGTAGCCCCGGTTATGCGAATATTCGCTGAACAGCGTGGCCTCATAGTCGCCTAAATGCGCCAATCCGTAAGCGGAAAGCTCATTCCCGCCCATTGCTTTTATCAGCCTTGCAACCTCACGCGCCCCGCGCGACATCAGCGAACCTTTCAGCGAGGAATACCCGCAGCCGTCCAAAACGCCGCCAACGATACCCATCACGTTTTTCGCCGCCGCGCCAATCTCCGTACCGATTAAATCCTCTCCGTAATAAAAACGGATTAAGTCACTTCGCAACTCGTCTGCAAGCAATTTTTTCAATATATCGTTCGTGGAATCGATTACCATACAGTTGGGAATACCTTGCGTAAACGCTTGGATATGCCCCGGACCTACCCACACCGCGACCCGTTCCTGGGCGATACCGCTTTGGACAAGCACTTCCGACAGCCTACAACCCGTATCGATTTCGATACCTTTCATGCAGAGCACAAAGTTTTTACCCGATACGTCGAATTTGGTCACACGTTCCATAAACGAACGCAAGCCTTGCGACGATATGGAAATAACAATCGTTTCCCCGTGGTTTACCGCTTCTTGCAAATCGCAGGAAAGGCGGATATTTTTATCGAGTTTCACGTATTCGTTAGCGCCCGTTTCTTTGAGCACGCGATACGAATTTCCCGTTTCGTTACCCCAAAGGAGCACACCGTGTCCGAGAGTATTGAGATACCAAGCAATAAACGAGCCCCAACGCCCGCAACCGAGAACAGATATTTTCATACGGCAACTTCTCCTAAATTTTGTTGCGCTCAACAAAGGCGCGCGCCAACGTTATGTCGTCGGTGTATTCTATCTCCGAGCCAATCGGAATACCGTGCGCAAGACGGGTAACAGTCACGTCTAAGGGCTTTACGAGCTTTGCAATATACATTGCCGTTGCATCACCCGAAACGTCGGGATTCGTTGCCACAATCACCTCTTTCACGTCCCCCTCTTGTATACGAGCAAGCAACTCACGGATACGAATATCGTTCGGCCCAATACCCGAAAGCGGGTCGATTACGCCGTGCAAAACGTGATATACCCCTTTAAATTCCCGCAATTTTTCAATTGCCGCAACGTCCTTGGGTTCTTTTACAACGCAAATCACGCTTTTATCCCGTACGCGACAAACGCCGCAAACTTCTTCTTCCGTGAAGTTGCCGCAGACCTTGCAATATTTCACTTTGCGCTTTACGCCTACAATCGCATCAGCAAAGGCACGCGCCTCCGCTTCCGTCATATCGATAATTTTATATGCGTACCGTTGCGCTGTTTTTTTACCCACACCGGGGAGTTTGGAAAACTCGTTGACGAGCTTCCCGATCGGTTCGATAAAAATTTCCATTCCGTTTTATCCTAATTTAAGCTTGTGATATGCCATGCAAACCAACGCAAGTTCGACAAAGTATTGCGAAGTATATACGTCCGCTCGCCCCTCTAAACGCGGAGATACGAGCAAGACAAGAAGAACGCGGCTTTTTCGACGGGAGCGTACTTAAACGTACGTGACCGAGAAAAAACGCAAGTTCGACAAAGTATTGCGAAGTATATACGCGTTTACGTATTACAGCATGCCGCCGAGCGCCCCCATATCCCCATACTTCCCCATCTTCTCTTCATAGACCTTGTCCGCCTTGGCGTACCCGTCGTTGATCGCTGCCATAATGAGGTCTTCAAGCATTTCGACATCCGTAGGGTCAACGATACTTTCGTCCAATTCAATACCGTTGATGAGTTTTTTGGCATTCATATACACAACGACCGCCTCGCCTGCAGCCGTGCCGACGACTTCCCAATCGTCGAGAAGTGCCGCAGTCTTTTCCATTTCTTCCTGCATCTTTTGCGCTTGGCGCATAAGATTTTGCATATTGTTGCCGCCGCCTTTATTAAAACCTGCCATAGTAATTTTCCTCCGAGTATATATTTGATTATTTAATTTCGATTTTTACACCGTGGAATGTTTCCTTGATCTCTTCCACTTTTTTATTGAAATCGTCCAACGGCTTTCCTTTCAATCGTACCGCAAATCCACCCTCGCCAATCCCAATCGCCTCAAACGCGTCTTTTAAAAAGGCGTACCGATCGGGCTTATTCAAGGAATTGAATATCGTTTCGCTTTGCGTATATAACACAAACAAATCGCCGTCGTATTCGCTATCCAAATCCATACACATTGTAAAGAGTACGCCGTTTTTACTCGTCTTTCTCAAACTCCGCAAAAACAGCCCGAACGTTGCTTTTGCATCACCGCTCGGCGCAGAGCGCATAGGCTTAACCGTTTCCGCCGCTTTGGGCGCAACGTAAGGCTCTTCCTTGGGCACTTCTTTTACCGCTGCGGGCGCATACGAATACTCCTCAGGCGGCGCGTCCATTTCGGGCGGCACGTCGATATAATCTTCCGCATATTCCGTTTCTTCCGTTTCCTCTTCTTTTACAGGCGCAGGCGTATTCACCTCAACCCTGCCCCCATCATTTTTTACAAACACGCCCTCTTCAAGCCGTTTTTCAAGAGCGGCAATACGCCCAAGCAACGCCTCAATATTATAATCCGTTTCAGGCATACTTGCCTTTAAAACCGCCGTTTCAAACAATACGCGCGGAGAAGCGGAGTATTTCAACGTTTGTTCCACGTCGGCAAAAATCTCCGTCGCACGGAGCAGTCTATGCCCGTCCGTACCCGAAGCGATACGCGCCACTTCTGTATACGAATCGTCGGGAAGCGCAAGAATATTTTTTGCGTTTCTGCACGTTTTCGCCACCGCGCAGGAATTAAAGAAATGCATCACGTCTTTCACGAGCGTACCCACGCCTTTCCCTGCGGAAAGGAAGTTCTCCGCGCGTTCGAACGCAAGCCCCGCCTCGCCTTGAAGCGTCGCTTCGCAAAAAGCGGCTACGCTTGCAAAATCGGCGCTGCCCAGCACGGAAGTCACCGCCTCGTAGGTCAATTTTCCACTCGCATACGAAACGCAAGTGTCGGCAATAGACAGCATATCCCGCACGCTGCCTGCGCCTGCGCGGGCAATGGCGGATACCGCCTCTTTATCGTACTCTTTCCCGATTGCAGCAAGTACGTGTTTCAGCCATTCCTCCAAATCCGCTTGGGGAATGAGCTTGAAATCAAACCGCATACAGCGGGAGAGGATTGTTGCGGGAATCTTTGCAGACTCCGTTGTAGCCAAAATGAACACGGCGTGCGCGGGCGGTTCTTCGAGGGTTTTGAGGAGCGCGTTAAATGCGCCCGTAGAAAGCATATGCACCTCGTCGATAATATATACCTTGTATCTGCCCGCCACGGGAGGATATTGTACCTTTTCCCGCAAGTCCCGCATTTCGTCCACGCCGTTGTTGGAAGCCGCGTCGATCTCGGAAATATCGAGATTGGACGGATCGGCAAGCGCTTTACAAGCGGCGCATTTCCCGCAAGGCGAACCGTCTATCGGCTTTTCGCAGTTGACGGCGTTTGCAAATATCTTGGCAATACTCGTCTTGCCCGTACCGCGAGGCCCGCAAAAGAGGTATGCGTGTCCTATTCTGTCCGTTGCGATTTGATTTTTCAAAACGGTGACGATATGTTCTTGGCGCACCACTTCGTTTAAGGTCTTAGGGCGGAACGCACGATATAATGCTAAATACGCCATAATTTTCTTCCTCCGTTATTTTGCCTGTAAAATAGTCTTTTGCAGCTTACGCTTGCTCCGCTGTATTGCGTTATCTACCCGTTTGAACGGCTCGCCCGTGGTTTCGCAAATTTCCGCAAGCGTCATACCGTCAATATACATTGTCATTATTTTGAACTCGAAATCGGACAGCGCAACGCTGATTTTTTTGTAATATTCCCGAATATCTTCGTCGACGATTAACGCTTCCTCAGGATCGTTCCCGTCCAAAAATTCCCCGTCCGAAAAGAACACACAGGAATTGAGCGCCTCATTTTTCTTTCGCGCCGCAGACTTTACCGCATCTACGATACGACGGAACACGCAAAGACTTGCAAAGCCTTTAAACGTACTCCCTTCCCCCTGCTTTTTATAGCTGCCAATTGCGCCGAACAGCCCAATCATACCCTCTTGCGCCAAATCGTCCGTATCACCGCCGAGCATAAAGAAACGGCGGGCAATACTCCGTACGGTGTTGAGATACCGCGTAAGAAGTTCTTCTTCCGCGCGCTTATCTCCCGCTTGCGCCAACGCGACAAGTTCCTCGTCGCTCTTCTTTTCTCTTTTCAACGCCGTTCCCCCTTACAAACGCTTACGTACGACCTCGTACACAGCAATACCAAGCGCCACCGAAGCATTGAGGGAATTGACCTTGCCCTGCAAGGGAATGGAAAGCACCTTATCACATTTCTCCTTGGTCAACCGTTTCACACCGCTGTCCTCGCCGCCGACGACAAGCGCCACGTTCCCCTCAAAGTTTTCCCGATAGATATCCTCGCCGCCCGCTTCGAGCGCATACACCCAATACCCACTTTTTTGCAGCGTTTCAACCGCTTGGTTGAGATTTGCCACTTTTGCGACTTTCATATGCTCCGCCGCGCCCGCAGAAATACGAATCACACTCTCCGTCACGGAAGCGCTGCCCGATTTGGGAATTACCACGCCGTCTGCGCCCGCGCACTCGGCAACACGGATAATGCTACCAAGGTTATGTACGTCCTCAATTCCGTCACAAAGTACGATAAACCCGCCCTTTTCGCTCTTTTTTTCAGCAATGATATCCTCTAAATCGAAATATTCGTAGTCCGTTGTAAACGCAATCACGCCTTGATGACGGCGGGTAACGCTCTCCTTATCGAGCACTTGTCTATCCACGAACTGTACGCGAATATTACGCTTGCGCGCCTCCGCAAAAATAAGCCCGAGCGAACCTTGCGCGCCTTTTTCAAGCATCAATTTATCAATTGTTTTGCCCGTCTTTAACAATTCTATGACGGCGTTTCTTCCTTCCGTTTTCATATCCTTTTCCTCTTTTACGGTTTGTACGGCGTCTGCGCGGCTTGTCCTTGCAGTTCTTCGGCGTTAAAATGTGATAAAAGCACTTCTATACGTTCCCTTGCGCCAATCAAATACAAGTACCCAAGTACGGCTTCAAAGCCCGTCGAGCGGTTGTATTCCGCCACGCTGGCGTGTTTGCTCTTCGTTGCCTTTTTCGCATTGCGCCCGCGTTTGAAAATCTCCGTTTCCCGTTCCGTAAGCGTAGGCAATACACGTTCGAGAAACGCGCTCTGTCCTTTCGCGGAAACAAGCCGTCCCGCCGCGCGCTGAAAATCCGCAGCCTTGCCTGCGCCCGAACATACCAAGCGTTCCCGTATCCAAAGGGAGTACACCGCGTCACCCAAAAACGCCAATACGACGGGGTTGATCTGCCCCGCCTCCGTTTCGTTTAACGTTTTCGTCATTTCCAACACGCCTTGCTGCCTCCCACGATTTTCCGTCAAGTTATATTATAACATATTCCGCGGAAAATGACAAGCAAATTTTATGCGGTATACTCGGAAAGATACGCCATTATCCCCGCAGCAAGCGAAGCGGCAAGCTGTTTTTGCCAAGCCGCAGAAGAAAGCAACCGTTCATCCTTTTCGTTGGATAAAAAACCGCACTCCACGATTACGGAGGGATTGTCCGTACACTCCACCATAAAATACTGCCCTGCGGACGGCGAGCGTTTTTTTACACCCTCTTTTTCATATAAACCGTTGAGCGAACTCTGCAAGGCTGTCGCCAGCTTTTTCCCCTTATCATCACCCTTTTTATAAAATACTTGCGCGCCGCGTACCGAAGTGGAAGCATAAAAATTTTGATGCACAGAAACCACGAGGAGCGGATTCGCCTCTTGAATAATCTCTTTGCGGCGTTGCATATCCCGTTTTTTAAACCCTTTCGCCGTCGTATCGTACAGCCCTGCTTCCGTTTTTCGCGTGAGGACAACCTCAAACCCAAGATCCGCCAACGCCTCTTTTACTTCCATTGCAATCGCAAGGTTGATATCGCTCTCTTTTACGCCCGTTTTTCTGCCCGAAACGCCGCCGTCTATACCGCCGTGCCCTGCATCCAGCACAATACGCATACGTTCCTCTGCGCCCGAAAACACCGTTTTCGGACTTAACAACACGCTTATACACAACGAAACCGCCGTCACAATCCCCGCAAACAGCAACGCCGAAACGGCAAAAACACTCTTTTTCATACCCCTATTATATGCGGCAAAAACGGCAAATATGTCTATTTCGTCGCATACCTGCCCCCAACATAACAAAAAACCGACAATAAAAGTCGGCTTTTCGTATCACAGAAATTTAAGTTTGTCGCCAACAAGCTCGCATTTGTAATCGGTTTCGGGATTGTACGCTTTTTTCAAAACGGGGCGTTTTTCCTCCGTAGTCGTCTTTTCCGTGTTTTGCAGCTCTTCCTTTTTTTGCGGTTCTTCTTCCTCCGCTTTATCCTCCGCTCTCAACCATTGTTCCCGCATTTCCCAAGCCTTATCCGTGACGATCTGCGACACGCCCAGCCCGCGAAGCCTGCGAAATTCCCGCCAATCGTTTACACCGACAATTTCCAATTTGCACCCGCCTGTAAGATCCAAACGCAAACGTTCGCAACCGCTATGATAGGGAGCGCTGAAACAATCTGCCTTGATTTCACAAGCGATACGCGCCACCCTGCTCAACGCCGACGGCGCGTGTACGCCGCTTACTCGCACGGTAAAGCGTGTTTTTCCCGCTATGCGTTTGAGTTTTTTCAATTCTCGCTTGATCTCGGCAAACCTCCCGCTATTTACAAGCGAGGGCGTTACGGCAACGCTGATTCCCGACGCCTTACCCCGCATAGCAAGCCGCGTTTCGTACACCTTGACCGCAAGGAGCGTTTCGCCCGTACCGCCTACGGCGCAGTCTGTTTTTATACCGTATTTACCAAGATATCCTCCCACAAGCGACAGCTTCGTCAAGGGCAATAAAGCGGCGCTTTGGCGAAGCCGCACGGCGCGTTCACTCAGCTTAAAGGCATCCTCCCCACCGCAAAGCGAATATTTTGAACAGGCGAACGCCGCATTGATTTCGTCCCGTTTTTTCTGTATTTTGTACGCGCGATACTCCTCTGCATCTTTCAACGGGAGATATACGCACTCTTTGGTAGGTTCGGTTTTTAAAGTCGTCTGATTTTCCATACTTCGAGTATCGACAAACAAACCCGTTTTATTCCAAATTTACCCAATTTGTGACGGTACGCAAGGTTTATACTTTCCCTATGAAGCACTTAATCCTTACCACAAGCCCCTTTTTGGGCATACCGTATCTTTGCATACTTTTCATTTTTTGCTTTCTCGGCGTACATATCCTACACCTCGCGCGGTTGGGCTTGAAATACCAAGCCAACCCCAAAGAGAAAAAGGAAGAAAAGCCCAAAGAAGAGCAAAAAGCCCCTGCGGAGCAACCGCAAGAGCCGATATATTATATCGTCGAACGCAAAAAGAAAACGCGTTCGAGCTATTCCGAGCCGAAACAAATTCGTTTCAAATAGCCTTTAATTTTCTGCAACGAGCGGCTCGAATTCGTTCGTCTTGTCGTTGAATTTTTCGATATTGCCGTCGCCCGCCCAAAGCCGTTCCAAATGATAGAACAGGCGCGTTTCGTCGTTAAAGATATGCACGATTACGTCGCCGTAATCAACGACTGCCCAACGCCCGTCGCGCACCCCCTCGGTGCGGGAAGGAATAAGTCCTAAATCCCGTTCGACAAGCTCTTCCACGCGCTCGCCCATTGCGCGAATTTGCGGCGCATTACTGCCGCTTGCGATAATGAAATAATCGCAAAGATCCGTCTTTTCCCGCACGTACAAGCTCACGATATCCTTGCCGCGTTTGTCTGCCAACGCCTTGCATACCGCAAGCGCCAATTCCTTACTCGATACTTCTTTTTTCATAGCTTCCTCCTGCTTGTTATCTGTAATATTCATATGCTTTTTGTGTCAACGGGTATATACGCCCGCCTTTTTTTTGTAAGTGCAACACCGTTTCATACAATGCCTTGCGCAAGCATTTATCTAGCCCGTCTTCACCCTTAATCGGTTCGTAGAACAACGCGCGCAACGCCTCTACCCCCTCATAGCTTCGCCCGTCCTCGATCATATCCGCAAGAAAAACAAGCTTTTCGAGCGCAGACATATTCTCCCGCGCGCTTGTATGATAGCGTATGGCGTTGAGGATATCCGTATCCGTAACGCCAAGCACGTTCTCCGCCACGTACGCGCCTGCAAATTGATGCAAAACAGCGGGCGGAACATCCCCCCACGCCGTAGGCGGCGTGAAGCCGTCCAAAAGCGGGCTGTCCGCTTCGAGGTTTTTGGCGCAATCGTGAAAAAGCGCCGCCGCAATCGCATTTCGTTCGCTTACGCCAAGCAAAGGCGCGCGCTTTGCCGCCGCTTCCGCCACGCGGATACTGTGTTCTCTGCGGCTTTCTTTTTCAAGCGCCAATGCCTTGTCCGCGTTCGGTATTGCATATAAGCCCTTTTCACAGATATACGCGGCGCATTTTTCGCCCACGTAGGTCGTTATATCCATACCTGCCCCCGCCAAAACACGAATTTTCGTCGAAGAAACGTCTGCCCCGTTATAACTTACAACTGCAAATTTTTTATGAAAACGAGTCTCGAACGCCGCTTGTTCCAAGGCAAGCCAGCCCTCCTTTTCGTTGCGGGCGCATACGGCAAGCGTAACGCTTTGCAAAATCCGTTCGGGGTTTTTCCACGTAGGAAAATCCCGCAGCATATCCGTTCCCACCAACCAAAAAATCTCCGCGTCCTTATAGAGCGAACGGAAATATTCGCACGTTTCAAAGGTGTAGCTTGTGCCGCCCTTTTGCATTTCATAATCGCTGATTTGCGTATTTTTCACGTTTGCAAATGCAAGCTCGCAAAGCCGAAGCCGATCCGTATCGCTTGAAAGAAGCTTTCCTTTTTTATGCGGCGGCGTATGCGCAGGCATAATGAAAAGCGTATCAAGCGCAAGACACGTTACCGCCTCTTGAGCCAATCGAATATGTTCGGTATGAACAGGGTCGAACGACCCGCCGAAAATGCCGATACGCATAAAACACCCTCCGCCATATAATAGTATTATACACTATTTTTATCTGTTTTTCAAGGTTTAGAAGCCAAAAAATCGGTCAAAAATAAAAATATGAAAAAATCGGCATTTTTCTCGGACGTTTTCTTTACATTTTTTCTGTTTTGGCTGTTTACGCTATGCGTTTTTCGCTATTTGCGCGTAGCCCTTTTGCCCGCCCTGTTTTTGAGCTTTGTCTGCGGCGCACTTGCCGCCTGCGCCGTAGCCGCGCTGTTGCACGGCAAACGAAAAAGCGTATTCTTAAAAAAATCGGACGAGGCGCAAAAACAGAAACTGCTTTTGCATCTTGCGCTCCTTTCGGACGAGGGCAAAACGAAGTTGTTTTCAGCGGCGCTGAAAACCGCCAAACGGCTTGGCAAGCTCCGCTTGCAAACGGAAGAAAACTTCTGCTTCCTGCGTTTCTCCTTCGCACCCGTCACCGCCGACGAAGTCGCCTCGCTTGCCCGCTTCAAAACGGCAAAGCCAAAGCTTTTATACTGTTCGGAATTGGAGGAGAGCGCAAAAACACTATGTAAGCGGTTGGGAATAGAAACCAAAACAGGCGAAAGCGTGTACCGCTTGTTCAAAGAAGAAAACGCCCTGCCGCAAAGCTATTTGGGCGAGGAAACAAAGCAAAACAAACGCAAGGAGCTTTTCAAGGTCTGCTTTGCAAAAAGCAACGCCAAACGTTTTCTTTTCTGCGGTTCTCTCCTGCTCGTCACTTCACTCATTACGCCCTTTCCGTATTACTACCTCGTTTTCGGAGGTGCGCTTTTACTCGTTGCCCTTTTCATTCGTATCTTCGGCAAGGAGAGCTGAATACGCCCTGGAAAGATACCCGATAACGTCGCTTGCAAGCAGAGAATACTCTCCTACCGCCGTCGTGGCGTACTCCGCGGCTTTGCCCGTCAAATACGCCCCCGCAAGCGCGCCCTCGTAAGCGGATAAACCGCCTGCGCAAAGCCCAGCAATCGCGCCGGCAAGCACGTCGCCGCTGCCCGCTTTGGCTTGCCCCGCCGTTCCGCTTATATTCACCGCCGTCCGTTTTCCGTCCGTAAGCACAGACACGGCGTTTTTAAGCAACACAGTCACGCCGTATTCCTTTGCAAAGGTTTGCGGAGCGGCAAGCCCCCGTTTCAATATCTCCCCCGTTGAAAGTCCCGAAAGACGAGAAAATTCTTTGATATGCGGCGTTAAAACAACGTCGCCTTTTTTCTTTTTCAGCGCTTCCAACCGCCCGTAGCGGACAAGGGAATTGAGCGCATCCGCGTCCAAAACAAGCCTACCCGCAAACCGTTCTATCAAATATTCCGCGCCCTTTGCAACGTCCTCGCTTACCCCAAGCCCCGCGCCGTACGCCACGGCGTCGTAGACAAGCAATGAAGCAAACTCCGCCTCGTTAAACTCGACCATGCTCCCGCCTTTTAAGGGCTTTAACAGCAATTCAGGACATTTTAAAACGTAATGAGAAAGTATCCCGCTTGGCGTAAACAACGCAGTATATCCCGCTCCCGAGCGCAAAGCCGCTTTTGCCGCAAGATATGCCGCGCCCGTATACGCCGCGCTACCCGCCACAACGGCGCATTTGCCGTAACTGCCCTTATGCGTGTTGCGTTTGCGCTTGGGCAAAAGCCCGCCTACGTATTCTCCGTCGATTAAATAAGCGTATGTTTTTTCAGGGAGCGCAATGCCGATATCTACGCAAAGCACCTCACCCGCATAGTCTATCCCGTCGCCAAGATACACCCCTGCTTTCACTTCGCCGATACAAAGCGTTTTGCTTGCACGTACCGCCACGCTTGCCACTTCGCCGTTATCCCCGTTTACACCCGACGGGATATCCGCCGACAGCACCGCCGTCGAAAGAGTATTGACGGCGTTTATCGCCGCCTCGTACGCTTCCGTTGGTTTGCCGTGGAAGCCTGTGCCGAGCAAGCAGTCCACCACCAAGTCCGCTGGAACGGGAACTGTTCGTATCACGCCGCCCAAGGCAAGGTATTTGCGCATATTTTCTGCACATTCGGGCGAGGTTTTATCCGCAAAAAATACAACCTCAACCGTATATCCCTTTTCCTTTAAAATGCGGGCGCAAACAAATCCGTCGCCGCCGTTGTTGCCGCCGCCGCACACGCAAAGGATTTTTCCCTTTACGCAAAAACGTTCCGCTTCCAAAGCCAATGCCTGCCCCGCCCGCTCCATTAAAACGAGCGACGGTACGCCGAGCGTTTCAATCGTATATCTATCCGCTTCCCGCATTTGCGCTGTCGTCAAAATGTTCATACGCCACCCGTCCGCACGGACACCTCTGCCGCCGTCAACCGTTCTTTTTTTCCTTCGATTTCCACGAGCAACCCGCCCGTTTCGTCCACGGCAAGCAGCCTACCCCGCGCCGTTCTGTCCGCAAAGATCAGCTCCGCTTCCGTATGCATATAGCCAATATACGCAAGATATTCCCCGATTGTATGCGGCTTGCAAAGCTCTTCTATCAGCCGTTCCCGTACAACCGCAACGGAAATCTTTTTGCCCGTTTCGCAACACAGCGTTGTGGCGATAGAAGAAAGTTCGTCAGGAAGCGCATTGCAAACGTTCAAACCAACCCCCACAACAGAGGAACGTATTTTATCCCCAGAAAAGGTATTTTCAATAAGAATACCGCATATTTTTTTGCCGTTTACGTGGATATCGTTCGCCCACTTAATCACGGGCTTCACACCAAAAGAAACGAGTGTTTTGCATACTGCAACCGCCGCCCCCGCCATAAGCATAAACGCATTTTTTGCGGAAAAATTCTCATAAAAATCAAGTTTCGTTACGTACACGCCACCCTCGTCGGAGGAAAAAGAACGCCCTTTCGTGCCCCGCCCGCCCGTTTGCATATCGGCGGTAATCAGTCTGTTTCTGCCCTCCGCGCGTTTTTCCTTTGCGTAGTCGTTGGTAGAGGGAATTTGCGTAAAATGTTCCCGTATATACATCTCAGTCCTCCACGTCGCCAAAGGCAGATAACGCCGACTTTGCCACGTCGTATTCAAAGCCTTTCCCAAGCAAATATCGGAACGCCTTATACAGCGTTTCTTTATCCATAGGCTTATTGCGCATATATTTTTCCAAGACCGCCTTTGCCGCCGCCTCTTGCATTTCGCCGTTTATCGCAGACAACGCCCCGTCGATATCCGTATCCGACACGCCCTTGTTTTTCAACTCCATACGTATTAAACGACTGCCTTTTTTCTTGCCCGCAAAGGCGGCGTATTCTTCGGCGTATTCGTTATCGTTGATGAAATTATACCCTCGCATTTTTTCTATCACGTAATCGACCACGGCGGACAAATACCCTTTCTTTTCCAAAAATTCCCGCACTTGCTTTTCCGTTTTTCTCGTAGCGGAAACGTACGTGAGCGCCTTATCGAGCGCCGTGTTTTTTTCGCTTTCGAGCTGTATTTGCGCAAGGCGCGCAGGGTCTACCGTCATTCCTACCTTTAATCGACATTTCACCGTCGTTTCCAACGTCAAACCGCAACAAAATCTGCCGTCGATAAACACGTTGCAACGCCGTTTATCTTTTACTTGCGGCGTGATAGCCGTAATTTCGTTCATTGTTCTTCCCTCCGCGCCCTATTATTGTACCACGAACACCGCAAAAAGTCAATCGCGCGGGCGCATACGCGTATAAAATAAGGAAAAAAATCAAAAATTTTCTCATAATCCGTTTACATTCGCGGAAAAATATGCTACAATAAAATGGCGGGATTGTAATTTCCCACATAAGGAGAATTAAGAAATGAAATATCACACCGTTGACATCTGCGGTTTTCAAGCGGAGCTTCCTATTTTACCCTTGCCCAGCGGCATCAGTATCGCCTTTTTCAATTTGCACGGCGACAGCGCAATGACGGAACATTGCGCAAAAAAAATTGCGCCGCTCGTTGCCGATTGCGACGTAATCCTCACGGCGGAATCGAAAGGCTTGCAACTTGCGCATTGCGTTGCAAGAGAACTGAATATGCGCTACTACGCCGTGGCAAGAAAGTCTAAAAAACTGTATATGCAAGACGGGATCGAACTTACCTACGATTCCTCAATCACGACGGGCAAGGAGCAAACGTTTTACCTTTCCAAACACGATACCGACCTTATCAAAGGCAAAAAAGTAGCAATCGTAGACGACGTGGTTTCCACGGGCGCTTCCCTCAAAGGCTTGGAACTGCTCGTAGAAAAGGCAGGCGGCAAAGTACATAAAAAAGCGTTTGTGTTGGCAGAGGACGAAGCGGCAAACAGAACGGACGTCATTTACCTCGCTTCCATTCCCATTTTCACCGATTGATTGCCAAATATAAGCAATTTTCAAAAACCTATTGCATTGCAAACGGATTACCCGTATAATAAATACGTCTGCGGGCATTTTTGAAATCCCGCAAAAACTGTAAGGAGAACAAACACGTATGGCAAAGAAAAGATATACCGATTTCGACCAAGAGCCTATGAGTGAAAAGCGCGTAGTCGTCAAAAGAAAAGGCGGCGTTTTAGGCAAAGCCGTCGCGCTTTTGCTCGGCTTCGTTATCGGCGTCGGCTCGGTAGCCGGCACGGTTGCCGCAGTCGGCTACTACGCATATTCCCGTCCTATAAAGACGGTAGTAAACAAAGTCAATTCAACGGCGAACACAAAAATTGATATTAACAAATACCTCACGGAAGAATACGCCTCCAAAACGGTGGGCGGCTTGCTCGGCGAGATTACGAAAGTAAGCAGCGAGCTTTCGAGTGGCAACGGCGGTTTCGGCACGCTGGCAAAAATCTCTCCCGCTGTGGAAACGGCGCTTGAAAAATTGGCTAAAAAATTCGTAGAACTTGGCTCGACGGCGGAAGCGGATAAAATCGTCAATTCTCTCCTTGAAAAGAGTTTCTCCGAGCTGGGTACATACATCTCGACCGACCTTTTAAATTCGATCGAGCTTGGCACTATGCTTCAAAACACGAAAGCTATGCCTTTCGATACGCTTATAAAAGACAATTTGATGATGGTGCTTTTCTACGGTATCGAAGGCGAGGATTACACCGTTGATACGGCAAACAAGAAAATTGTGCCTATCGAGGGCGGACGCCCCTTCCTTTCTATCGGCGCGCTTAGAAACGACGGCGTTACCGAAACGTTTGGCATTATTCCCCTCGACGCGCTGTTGCGCGTGAAAGAGGGTGATGGAATGATGGCTTCGCTTGCATACGGCAGCGCTTCTCATTACGATTTCTTGCCTGTTATGCAAAACGGTCAACCCGTCCTTGGAACGGACGGCAAACCCGTAACGGAAGCGGTGATGCGGCAACGCTTCTATGCGCTTGTAGTCGATACGTTCTACGACGAAAACGGCAACGCGCTTGCCTGTACGTTTACTGCCGCAAAAACCGCGGGTGATTACATCCTCACGTTCGGCGAGGGCGAAAATGCGTATACCCAATACGCTACCCCGTATAACGGCGTATACGCAATCTATACGGATTCCGCCAAAACCAAGCCCGTCCGCTTCGCAAAAACGACGTTGAACGATTTAATGAAGAACCCGCAGGGTATACTCGATACAATCGAGCTTGCTTCCGTGCTTGCATTGGATACGGCGAAAGACCCCAATCCAATCTTGATTACGCTTGCGTACGGTATCGAAGGTACGGATTATTATTACGACACGGACGGCAACAGAAAATTCTATCCCGGCAAATCGCCCAAGACGATTGCAGACCTCACAGGCGACAAGATGAACAATCTTATCACCGACCTGCCTCTTTCGAGCATTTTGACCGTAGATTTGGACGACGCGCTTATCCGAGAGCTTGCGTACGGCAGCGAAACGCATTTTGATTACGTCTACACGAACGGCAAGAAAACGGGCGTACAAATGAAACACGTCCGCTACACGAAAGAGAACGGCAAATATTACGATATCGACGGTAACGAGGTCGCCGTGGAGAATAACGTTGTCACACTCAAAGAGGGCACGCACTATATCACGGAAAAAACAATCGATAACGTAACGGCGTACTTTGCGTACAAGACCGCCGAATACAAAGACGGCGACGAGATACGCTACAAAAAGACTACCGTCGGCGATCTGCAAGACGACCCCACTTCCCTGTTGAACAACATCAAGCTTTGCTCCGTCATGGAGATCAGACCCGACTCCAACCCCGTTCTGCTTGCGCTGGCGTACGGTGTAAAGGACGAAAACTACACACTCAAAGACAATAACGGCGACGGCAAAGCGGACGAGATTGTTCCCCTTACCCCACCCAAAACAATCGGCGATCTTTCGGGCGAAAAGATGGACGAAACGGTGAACGGCTTGCCCGTGGATGCGATTATGGCAATCGATCTCACGGACTCCATTATGACGGGGCTTGCGTACGGTCAAGTGAAAAAGCACTACGTGCTCGTAGACACCGCGCAAATCGATCCCGAAACAAACCTGCCCGTACAGGAAGTGAAAATGTTGCAGGTACGCTACACGAAAGCGGACGACAAATATTATGACGTGGACGGAAACGAAGTTACCGTGACGGACAGCACGGTGACGGTCGACGGCGAAACGCACTATATCACCGAAAAGACGGTTGACGGCGTAACGGCATACTTTGCGTACAAGACCGCCGAATACAAAGACGGCGACGAGATACACTACAAAAAGACCACCGTCGGCGATTTACAAGACGATCCCGGCTCTATTTTGAACGGTATCGAACTTGGTTCTATATTCGGCGTTTCCCCGCTCGACAGCAATCCCGATAAGCTGATGATTGCGCTTGCGTACGGCAATGAGAATGAACACTATACGCTTGTGGATACAGACAGCGACGGTATAAAAGACGATTACGTATTCCTCAAAGACGACAGAGGTATCGCTTACAAGCCCCGCACCATTCAGGATTTAAAATCGGGCAGCGACCTGTTTGAAAGCATTTATATCGGCGACGCATTGAGTATCGACGCAACCTCGCATAGCGTACTGATTGCGCTTGCATACGGCGAAAAAGACGAGGACTACAATATCGTAAACGGCGAAATCGTATCCAAGCCCGGCACGAAGAGAACGCTTGCGCAAATGCAAGGTTCGGGCAGTCAAGCGCTTATCGACGGAATTACGCTGGAATCGGCGCTGTCCATCCAAGCGGATTCCGATAACATTATGCTTGCCCTTGCATTCGGGCAAAAAGGCAAACACTATAAGTTCGTAAACGGAACGGAGATCGATCCCGAAACGAATCAGCCCGTACAAAAAGTCCAAATGCTGCAAGTGCGCTACACGTTCGACGGCGATACCGTATACGACGTGACCGGCAACACCGTTTCCTGTAAAAAAGACGAATTGACAGGCGGCGTGTATGCGTTGAAGCTGAGCGACACGGAAACGCACTACGTCAAGAACGAAACCAAGGACGGCGTGACGGCGTACTTTGCGTACAAAACCGAGGCATGTAAAAAGGGCGACGAACTTCTCTATAAGAAAAAGACAATCGGCGAACTGAGCGGTAAAAACAACAGTATCGTAGACAGTATCACGCTTGCCGATGCGCTCGACGTAGAGGACAGCGAAAGCGAGGATGCGCTCAAACGTTCCCTCGCGTTCTCCAAAGACGGACACGCGTACACAATCGGCGAGTTGAGCAAAGACCCCAACAGCATTATCAACAATATGACTTTGGCAACCGCCCTTTCAATCGACCACAATTCGGACAGAATGATGCGCGCGCTTGCTTTTGGACAACAGGATCAGCAATACAAACTTCTCAAAGACCAAGCAGGCAACGCCACGGGTATTGAAATGCTCCAAGCGTTCTACACGTTGGAAACCGTCACGCCTGCGGGCGGCGTACCGCACGAAGCACTCGTGGATAAGAACGGCAACGAGGTTGGCGAACTGATAGATAACACCGTTTCCGTAAACGGCGTTACGCAATATCTCACGCTCAAAGACGGCAAATATTACGTATACTCCAATGAAGCGCGCACGGAAAAGGTTCTCTTTGAGCACGTGACAATCGGCGAACTTTCGGGCGGGAGCAGCAACGTAATGAACAACATCACGCTTGCCGATGCGCTCGACGTAGAGGACAACGACGAAGCCGACCCGCTTAAACGCGCACTTGCGTTCTCCAAAGAGGGGCACGCGTACACCATTGGCGAATTGAGCAAAGACCCCAACTCGATTATTTACAATATCCACCTCGATTCCGTTATGCACCCCTCCTCCGAAGATAAGATGACCTTGTATCTCCTTTACGGAAAAGAGGGCATGCATTTCGAGATTGTCGAAACGGATACCACGGGCGACTTGACTGCAATCGAGTACGTCAAAGAAGACAATACAACGGAAACAAGATACGTAAAAATGTTGCAAAAGGAAATGGCGGTTCACCACGACGATATGACGGCGGGCAATCCCCTTTGCTTGCATAACGAATACGGAGAAGGCGTAAACGAGCAAAATTTGAAAGCGGTTTCGTATAATGCGGAAAACGTGGTTATCCTCGACGACGGCAAACAATACGTGGTAGCATACACCTACGAAATGAAGCAAAAGCACGAGGACGGAAGCGAGTACACCGCTTACTACCGTCTGCTTGCGCCCGATACGAATGCCGACCCCGATAAGCTTGCCGAGCCGCTTGAACAGATTCGTTTGAAGGATAAAAAGACTGTGCACGACTACGCGCCCGCTTTCTACGTACAAGAAAAAACGGACGGCGTATGGACGAACGTGTACTACGAACACAACACTATCAAAGAGTTGACGGACAGCGAAAACGCGCTTCTTTCCCACCTTACGCAACGTTTGACGTTGGAAGAAATTTTGGACGATAGTGAACTGCACTCCAATATCTTCCTCTCCGCCCTCTCGCATACGACGGTAGACGAATTGCCCCAAGCAATCAATCAACTTACGATTACGCAGGTGTTTGAGGATAAGGTATACGAACAGTACAAGGACGAAAACAATCTCGTATACTATATCGACGAAACCGTTGATACAAGCGTCGCAGGCGCAAACAATAAGCTGTATAAAGACGAAAACGGCGTATTCTACCGCAAAGCAACGATTGTGGAGGGAACAGTTCAATACGCAGAGGAAGCTACGGACTATACCCGCGCTTTGAAAGGTCCTTGGAGATATCTGCTCGATTGCAATATCGACGATACCACGGACGAAAACTACGTTGCGCCCGAGGAATACACGGTTACGCAAATAGACCTACTTATCCCCAATATGACGGCAAGTATGCAAAAGGCAACGCTCAATGCGCTCCACGACGACGGTATTATCGAGTTGGACGAGGATATGCGACAAACGCAGATTTCCTACACAATGCCCACCTATTCGCTTACGGACGGAATTCAACAACAGGATATTGTCCTGAAATTGAAAGATCCTACGGCGACAAGCGGCTATAAGGACGTGAAAGCGGCAGACCTCGGCGTTACGTATATCGGCGAAATGACCGTTGAAGAGCTGCTTGCTTATCTGACGGCAGTATTAAATCTCGTATAAACAGCTTAACCCCACTATCTTTTGCCGCCAAAGACAAAGATCGTGGGGTTTTTGTTGTAAAAATATAGAAAAAACGTGAAAAATCGATTGACTATTTATTTTAAATAGGGTATAATAATTCCACACGGCTGTAAAACAGTCGTTTTAACCTTGCATATTGGAAGATATGCCGAATAAGACCAGGAGGTGAAAAGTATGGCTAAATACGAAATGCTCTATCTGATCAACAACGATTTGACGGACGAAGCAAAGGAAGCGAAGATCGCGAAGTATGAAGGCGTTGTTACTTCTATGGGCGGCGCGGTTGCATCCACGGACAAGTGGGGCACGAAAAAAACCGCTTACCCTATCAACTTCAAGAACGAAGCGTACTATGTTTTGATGACGTTTGAAGCAGACGGCAAAGTTGTAGAAGAGTTGAAGCGTGTTGCAGGCATCGACGCAGACGTTGTAAGACGTTTAATCACGAAGCTCAACTAAGTAAAAAGATTTTTGGTGATATTATGAATAAAGTATTTTTAATCGGAAACTTAACGCGAGATCCCGAGCTTCGCGAAACCCCCTCGGGCGTTGCTATGTGCAGATTTGCAATCGCCGTGCAAAGACCCTATTCGTCGCAGGACGGCGAACGCCAAACGGACTTCTTTGAATGTACCGCTTGGAGAGGCTTGGCGGAAACGATCGCGCGGTTCACCAAAAAAGGCAAAAAGGTTGCCGTTGCGGGTCACATTCAAATCCGTAACTACGAGGATAACCAAGGCATGAAGAGAACTGCCGTGGACATTATCGTACAGGATTGCGAATTCCTGTCCCCTAAGGACAGCGGAGATTCGTTTGACGAAGTACCCGAAGCGCCCCGCGCTACCGCGCCCAAACGTAAACCCGTTTTGCAGGCGATGGACGACGACAACGACATTCCCTTCTAAGCAGCAAGGGAACGGACAAAATTCATAAGGAGTAAACGACAATGGAAGAAAAGGCACCCGTAAAAAAGGTATATAAGAAAATGCCCCGCAAAAAGCTTTGCGTATTCTGCCAGGAAAAAGTAGAAGCGATCGATTATAAAGACGTCAACCGTTTGAAGAAATTCATCACGGAGGGCGGCAAGATCCTTCCCCGCAGAATGAGCGGTACGTGCGCGGCGCATCAAAGAATTCTTGCAACGGCTATCAAGCGCGCAAGAATTACGGCGCTTCTCCCCTTTAAAGGCGAGTAATCGAACACAAAAATCAAAACAGGAAAAAGCAGTTTGCTTTTTCCTGTTTTATTTTTTGCACTTATTCACCTGATCGCTTCGCTTGATTTATAAAATCAAGCACGCGTGCCCGAATTTTACGCAAAACAGGCTGTGCCTATTTTTAGAAACAAGCAGGTCAAGGCGCGTGAGCATTTGTTGACGGGAGTTTACATAGACGTAAATGAGCAAGGAAAAACGCAAGCGCGACAAAGAGATACGCCGCCTATACGATAAACGTGGCATCCCCGAAGCTGAAAAACCGATACCCCTTTCCCACCGCATACTTGTACACGTTCAAAATTTCCTCCCTGCCTGTTAAGCAGGCAACGAGCATAATGAGCGTACTCTCAGGCAAGTGAAAATTGGTAACGAGCGCGTCCACGCATTTCATCTTGTAGGGCGGATACAAAAATATTTCCGTATCCCCATGACAAGCCCGTACAAATCCGTTTTCATCAGCAACACTTTCCAACGTTCGCACAGACGTAGTACCTACGGCGATTACCCGCCGCCCCTCGCGCTTGGCTTTGTTGATCTTCTCTGCCGCTTCCTCGCTAATCTCGTAATATTCCGAGTGCATTTTATGATCGGTAATAATCTCTTCGCTGACAGGGCGGAACGTACCCAACCCCACGTGCAAAAGTACTTCGGCAAACTCTACCCCTTTCGCCTTTAAACGGGCAATCAGCCCGTCCGTGAAATGCAGACCTGCCGTAGGCGCGGCGGCACTACCGTCCACCTTGCTGTATACCGTGTTATAACGAGATTGCTCCTCCAATTTTTCCTTGATATACGGAGGCAACGGCATAGTACCCACACGAGAAAGCACGTCCTCAAACGCGCCCTCGTATGAAAATTCAACGATACGTTCTCCGCTTTCCGTGATATCCTTGACCTCGAAAGAAAGCTCGTCCGAAACGGTCATTTTTGCGCCAATCTTTCCCTTTTTTCCGGGGCGCATAAGCACTTCCCATATCTTTAAATCCTTACGCTTTAACAGCAGTATTTCCACCGCGCCGCCATGCGCAGTTTTTGCATACATACGCGCAGGGATTACCTTGGTGTTATTGACGACGAGCAAATCCCCCGCTTGCAGCTCGTTTTCGATATCGCGAAAGATTTTGTCCTTTATCTCTTTCGTATTTCTGTCATACACGAGCAAACGGGAAGAATCCCGCGGCGTGGCAGGCGTTTGCGCTATTCGCTCCTCGGGCAAATCGTAATAAAAATCTT
Organism: Clostridia bacterium; assembly: GCA_017463145.1. Taxonomy (GTDB): domain Bacteria; phylum Bacillota; class Clostridia; order Christensenellales; family Borkfalkiaceae; genus Scatosoma. The sequence goes on along the minus strand of JAFTPR010000011.1, from coordinate 42,036 downwards.
GTTTTGTGTACTGCACCTTTTCCATAATCACTCGTCGCTTTCAAAAATAGATATCTGCTTCCGCGCCTTGGCAGAGGGCGCTAAACCCATATGCGCATAGCCGTCTTTGAGGCAAATTCTGCCCCGCGCCGTACGCGCGATAAACCCGAGCTGTAATAAGTACGGCTCGTATACGTCCTCAATCGTATTTGCGTCCTCGCCCGTGGTGGCGGCAAGCGTTTCCAAGCCCGCAGGTCCGCCGCCGAATTTCTCAATGAGCGCCGTCAACAGATTTCTATCCGTCTGGTCAAGCCCCAGCTCGTCAATCTCCAAGCGGGCAAGCGCAAAGCGCGCATCCTCTTTTGTAATTTCCTTATTGCCCCGTACGGAGGAAAAATCCCGTACACGCTTTAAAAGCCTATTGGCAATACGGGGCGTGCCGCGGCTACGCCTTGCAATCTCTTGCGCGGCGTCCTCGGCAATGGCAATTTCAAGCGCTTTTGCCGAACGCGAAACGATTTCCGTCAGTTCCTCATTCGTATACATTTCCAAGCGGTTGATAATACCGAATCTATCCCGCAAAGGCGGGGCAAGCATACCCGCGCGCGTAGTTGCGCCGACAAGCGTAAAACGGTTGAGCGTAAAGCGGATATTCCGCGCCGACGGACCTTTGCCCACAATAATATCAAGCGCAAAGTCCTCCATAGCTGAATAGAGTATTTCCTCAACGGAACGATTCAATCGGTGTATCTCGTCGATAAACAGCACGTCGCCCTCGTTGAGGTTGGTAAGTATCGCTGCAAGATCGCCCGAACGCTCGATTGCAGGTCCGCTCGTCATTTTAATTGCAACGTTCATTTCGTTGGCAATAATATGCGAAAGCGTGGTTTTGCCAAGCCCGGGAGGTCCGTATAACAGCACGTGATCGAGCGCTTCGCCACGGCTTTTCGCCGCCTCGATATACACACTCAAATTTTCCTTGACCTTTTTCTGCCCTACGTAGTCCGCCATCGTCTTGGGGCGAAGCACGTTTTCTTCCGCGTCGTATTCCGTTTTCGTGCTTACGACGAGATTCTCGCCGTATTCCTCTTCCTCAAACATCAAATACCCCCTTGCAATGCCTTGCGGATAATCTCTTCCGTCGTTTTTGCGCCGTTATCTCTCGCACGCTTAACCGCCTGCGTACTTTCGCTCTTGGTAAAACCAAGCCCCATCAACGCCGCCACGGCATCCTCATCCTCTTTACTCAGCGGCGCAACGCCGTTTTCTACTGCAACTGTAAACGGATCGCCGCTTGCGCTCATTACGTCCACCGCAGAAATCTTGCCGTGCAATTCGAGCACAATTTTTTCTGCCGTCTTTTTACCCAAGCCCTTGACCGCGCTCAGCCGTTTTACGTCGGCGGTAGCGATTGCTTGCGCAAACTCGTCCGCGGAAAGCCCTGTCAATACGGAAATACCAAGCTTCGGACCGACCCCCGAAACGGAAGTAACCTTTAAAAACAACTCCTTTTCCTTAGGCGAACCGAATGCGAACAGCGAAACGCCGTCCTCTTTGACCTGTAAATACGTGTACAGTTCTACCGTTTCTCCTACCGTCATTTTACGGAATGCGCCGCCCGAACAGTATGCCTCATAGCCGATACCCCCCACTTCGATAATCGCCGTTTCCGCCGTAACTTCCAATACTTTTCCCCTAAGATATGCTATCATTTCCGTCTACTCCGTCCTGTTTTTTCTTTGCCTTTTCGGCATTCTTTCTCCGCAATTCCGCGCGCCGCCGTTCCGCTTCCGCAATGAGCGCCGCCGCCCCGCCGTCTACGTTCTTACCTTTCGTCCTCGTCATATTTCCTACGGCGAACAACTCCCCGAAACGGCTCGTAAACGCGTGGCAAAGCGCCACGCCAAGCGCGTCGGCAGCGTCGTCGGGTTTGGGTATGCTCGGCAGTTTCAAAAGCGACGTTACCGTAAGCTGTATCTGCTTTTTATCCGCTTTGCCGTAGCCTGTCAACGCCTGTTTTATTTGCATTGGCGTATATTCGTACAGTTTGCCGCAACGCTTTACGCACGTCAATAGCGCAACACCCCTTGCGTGCGCCACGGCGATACCCGTAGTGATATTCTTCGAGAAGAACAACTCCTCTATTGCCACCTCGTCAGGCTTAAATTTATCGAGTATCTTGCAAATCCCCTCTTCGAGCATAGCAAGACGAACGGGCAGGCTTTCGTCTTTTGGCGTTACCACCACCCCGCAATCTATCGCGCGGCAATTCCCCCGCGCGTCCTTTTCGATTATACCGTATCCGAGGGTCGCAAGTCCCGGATCAAGCCCTAAAATAATCATTGGTACATTCCTTTCCTTTCATTGTAGCGTAAAACGGAAAAAAAGTCAAGTCTCTTGCAACGGAGAAAAAATTTTTGAAAAAATTTACGAAAAAAGCGTCAGCACCCGCTTGACAATTACCCTTTTTATGCTATACTAACCCCGCAACGGACGGAGCGGCGAACTCCTGCGCGACTTTTCCACAAAACTTCGACATAAGGAGAACGTGAAAATGAAAGCAGGAATTTTGAAAATCTTACGTCTTTTCGGCTTGGATACGCTTCTGTTGGGGCTTATCGAACGACTTTTGCTTGGCTTGGTTAAAAAGCTTACGGCGCTTTGCGAAAGCGTTACAGGACTCCTTGACGAAGCGCTTGCTGCGAATACGCCGCCCGAATCGGACAACGGCTGACGCAGTCCTTGCCATCCGCAAGTAGCCTATGACCGTACGCCATAGGCTATTTTTGATATATTGAAAAAGCCACAACTTTGCGCAAACTCCTGATAATTCAGCATTTCAAATAACGTTCATGGCGCACAAGGCGCAGGGCTGCGCAAAGCGTCAGCCCGAACTCGTAGTATTTCTGCTTACTTTTACGATACACCAAGCAAAACCCACAGCGTTGTCGCTGTGGGTTTTGCTGGTGCACCGTAAATATATCGAAACGCTCACTCTTCCGCAATGATAAAAACCTATGATTTTTGGCTAAAATCATAGGTTTTTGTATGTTTTTTGCTTGTTTTTCAATGTCGGTCAAAACTAAATTTTAACGAACTATATCGAACCCACGTCCGCAAAAGTGAAAACTTTAAGACCTAAACGCAAATTCTTTATTAAAAAGTTATTTCGTGAAATTTGCAACTTATTATCAAAATAATAATATATGGTTTTTAAATGAAATTTTTCACATTTCAGGATATTTACGTCTGACATCTGCTAAGAATTGTTCGACCATATTGTTATGGTTCGATAAAAACCATTTGATATGATTTTGTATATATTCTTGCCTGTATTCTGCATTATTTAAATCGTTCGGGACGCGATACATTCGAGTATCAATACTGTCAAATCCTTCAAATGGCTGTTCCAACCTATTTTTTGCCATTTGAATATATTCTTCATTATTGTCAAACCCGATAAAGTTTCTCCCTAATTGCTGGCAAACTCGAGCAGTTGTTCCAGACCCCACAAAAGGGTCTAAAACAAGGTCACCTTTATTGGATGAAGCAAGAATCATCCTTTCTATCAATCCTTCTGGCTTTTGAGTTGGATGAGATTGTCTATTAGCCGAACAATAGTGTACATGACTAAACTCCCAAACATTTCCAGGGTTAGCGCCTCGCATATTGTTTACACTTCGATAAAATTTTTGTGGTATTCTTATATCGTCTAAATTAAAGATGAATTTTTTTGTTTTTGTGAACATTAAAATATCATCGTGTCTTGGACTGTAACCCTTGGTTTTCCCTACCCCCTGGGTGTAAAACCAAGTAATCCAACTATTAAAAGAAAAATTTAAATCTCTGTCAAGAATACTATAAAGATAGGAAATGTATTGCATTCCCATAAACACATAAATTGTTCCCGTTTCCTTTAATACTCGTTTTGATTCACTCAGCCATTTGCTTGAAAAATCAAGATATTCCTCAAAACTTAAATCATCGGAACTTATCCCATAGTTTTTTGATAAATTATAAGGGGGGTCTGTAACAATTAAATCCACAGTATTAGAAGGAATTTTCTTTAATCCTTTGATGGCATCTAAACATTGCAATTCAATATTTAATTTTTTATCCATCCGTGCATCCTCGCTTCACGATACCAATCCTCTTCGGTTCTTTTACTACTTCTTAAATATTTTTTATCTAATAACTGACAAAATTCCCACGTTGTATGGTGTTGATAGCTGACATAATGAATATCTTTGATTTGAATTTGTCCAGTCCCTAATGCAGGATTATAATTTATGTCATAATCAGAAATAAACTTTAAATCATATGCTTGGGCATCGGTTATTTCCATTATTCCATCAATTAACATTGTAGCATCATTTCTTTGAGAATAAACCTTATGTTTTACACTTAAAATGATGAATAAAAAATCAGGGTCTTTGACATATTCAGTTCTAATACGACTATACGAAGTAATATTTGGACCTTTGCCAGAATTCGGTATATCTTCCGAGGTGGCTTTCACATCAACATTGCCACTACAAAAATTTTCGTTAATTTTAAACTGTAAAATGATATCCGCAACCCCTAAACGCTGTTGAACTTCTACGTTTATTAAGTTATAAAAATTGTTTAAATCATCTTTTATATCCGAAAATACTTCTCCACACCAAGCTTCAACCATAGGACCAGCTATTTTATTTATATTTTCCAAAGGCAAACCCATTTTTAGGTTTGTGTTAATAATAATCCGATTTGTTTTTTCTTTAATTCTTTGGTCGATAATTTGCTTTATACTCTTACAAATAAAATCAGAATTCGTCTTGTAATTTTCAGACTCGACGGGAATTTTAAAAATGGCTTCATCGTATCTCATTTATGTACCTCTTTTGCTTTTAATATACATTATTTTAACTTGTCTAAAACGTCTGCAACATTAGCCGTCATTGTAGGAGCAGAATCTCCTTTTAACAGCCCTGTATCCGAACGACTGAATAGCGAATTGATAATTAAACTACGTTCTTTATCCGTAACCGCCTTTTCTTTAATAAGCGATAAGTAAAAACCTACAAGTTGCTCACGTTCTTTTGCATCACGTGCCAAATGATATGAACTCATAGCCATTTTTACCATAAGGTGCATAATATAAATTGCGATACTTGCAATAATCGTAATAATTGCCGAATTTTTGATTATATCAAATAAATGCGAATCTTTATCAAATAAGTTTGGAACAAAAATTATGACACATAATAACATTGCTATCGTTGCAATTGCCATTATAATACTGCCAATCAACCAATGTTTGCCTTTCTTTTCATAGCTATCGGACATTTGTTGCCAATATTCCGCAGGTTTGGAAAGTTTGAGTTTGTCATCATACAGTTTTTCTAATTCAGCACATCTTTTTTCTTTTTCTGTAAAATACTGTTCTGCTTTTAATCGCATATCTGCAATTTTCATTTCTTGTTCGCGAAAAGCATTTGCATAGTTTTGATTAAGCGTGGCAAAGTCGTCATACGCTTTTAATACGCCTCGCTCTAAATTAGAACTATGTTCTACCGACAGATTTTTTGAACTTTCTATTACTCCTTTATATACTAGAGCCACATTCATTCCTTCAAGAGCGGCAGGTGACCAACTTCCTGTAGTTGTTCTTTCTTTTAAGAGCATTTTCTTAAAACCATTAAAGAAATTCAGCTCTTTCATTTGGTATTGCAAAAGGAATTGAGCTAAATTTGTTTTTGAATAAAGGGAACCCGTAGCTAAAGCAGTAATACTTGAATCCAATTGATTTTTTACGTTTCCATAATTGTTTTGGTTATAAGATTTTAAAGCACTTTCAAAATTGTTTTTTGCATTTTCTAATCTACTGCGATTAACAATTTCTTGCATATGATTTTCTTTGTCTTTTTGCTTCCAAAACTCAATCTCTGACACTAAATAATCATAGTATTGTTGTGCGCTTGTGACTGTAAAATTCGGGAATTCAACTTCATTTATCCCAATTAACTCCGATGGAATAGTTTTTATTATAACTTGCTTTTCCTGAAAATATTTATCTATTATTTCGGGGTATGGACTAAATTCTATCATTGCATTTGTATCAGCCATTTTTTCTCCTTTCTTCCGTGTTATTTGGTTATTTGTTGCTCGTTAACGATTTCTAGCACGTTTTCAATACCGCAGTTCAATACCTTACAAATACGAAGCATTACGTCCATAGAAACAGTTTCGTCTTTACCGAGTTTTGCGAGTGTAGTCGTAGATATATCAGCCGCAAGGCGAAGTTCCGTTTTTGTCATTTTTTTGTCAATAAGTAACTTCCAAAGCTTATTATAGCTAATTGCCATTTCAAAACTCCTTTTAAGAGGTTTTCTCTATTATAGCACAAGCATCACAAAAAGTCAATAGTATATCCATATTTGTAAACATTTTATGAATAAAAACACACGCCACAGCACCTATAAATTTAGGGTTGGACGTGTGTATAGTTGGTGCACCCCGCTGCACCAGCCCCCCACGAAAAGGGGACTAAATAGCAATGAAAAACTGTCATAAAAACACAAACACACGTCGCCATTCCTTAAAATCCAAGGTAGCGGACGTGTGTCTGGTTGGTGCACCGTAAGAGGTTCGAACTCCTAGCCTTCGGTTCCGTAGACCGACGCTCTATCCAGTTGAGCTAACAGTGCTTGTAGTATATTAACAAGCAAGTCGACTTTAAAAATCCGACTATATAAACGTTTTTACATTCAAACGCTTATATAGTATAGGACTTTTTTTATAATTTGTCAACTGTTTTTTACTCCGTTTTCGATAAATCTCGGAAATTTTTTACATAAACAACGCTGCCGCGCCCAAAAGCCCTGCAAGGTTGCCAAGTTGAGCAATTTTGATTTCCACTTGCGGACCAAGCTCCCCTGCAAACAACTCCTTATCCAAAAGAGCTTGTAAGGGTTTTACCAACCCGTCGCCCTGTCCGCAAACGCCACCGCCGAGGAGAACCGTTTCAGGACGGAAAATATTCGCAAAATTCGTAATCCCGCAAGCAAGCTTTTCAACATAATTCTCCACCACGGCTTTGGCGTACGGATCGCTATTCTGATAATCGAACGCCGTTTTGCCCGTCACCGCTTCAATGCCGCCAATCTCCCACATCTTGCTATCCTTATTCGCTTCCATTGCACGTTTCGTGTCACGAATGAGCGCCGTCGCCGAAGCGTATGCCTCCAAACAGCCCTTTCTGCCGCAAGTGCATTGTTCGCCGCCTGCAACGATTACCGAATGACCCAACTCCGCGCCTGCCGATTTATTGCCCTCCACAAGCCTTCCTTCCGCAACGACACCGCCGCCCACGCCTGTACCAAGCGTGAGCATTACCACGTTCTCTTTGCCCTTTGCCGCGCCGAATTTCGCTTCACCGAGCGCCGCCACGTTTGCGTCGTTGGCAATTTTCACGGGCAACCCCGTCAAAGAAGAAACCGTTTCACCGATAGCAAAGTCTTTCCAACGCAAATTATTGGAATAGATAACCACGCCTGCCTTACTGTCAATCATACCGGGCACGCCCATACCCACGCCTACGACCGAGCCTTTATCAACGCCCGACGCCAAGAGCAATTTTTCCGTAAGCGCGGCAATATTTTTCGCCACGCCGACGTCCCCTTTTTCGCTTTCGGTAGGCGTTTTGTCCTCGACGAGAATATTCCCCCCGTTATCCACAATACCGCCTTTGATAAACGTCCCGCCCAAGTCGATACCAACGTAATATTTCTTTTCCATAGTTCGCTCCTTTATAAATCAAATGCAATCGCCGTCACGTCGTCGGAGAATGATCCGCCGCTGAAAACGGTGAGCGCCGTTTTTAATTTTCCAATAAAATCCTCTGCGTTTCGAGATTGCATCAACACGCTTTCCGTACGTTCTATTCCAAACTGCTCGCCCTTGGCATTCAAGCACTCCGTTACACCGTCCGTCAATAATACGAGCAAATCCCCCTGCTCATACGGAAATTCCTTTTCGCTATACGCAAAATCGGGAATCCAATTCGATATAGGAGGCGCAGGCGCTTCAATCTCGTTGATACCGACGGCATTTTTGAGCAAAATCGGTACGTTATGCCCTGCTACCGCGTAACGAATCGTCTGCGTTTCCTTATCGATACGTACCGAAGACACGGTAATATACGAGCGCTCGTCCTGTTCAATTTCATTGAATTTGGCATTAAGCGTTGAAAGCGCTTTGGCAAGATCGGGCTGTTTTCTATCGAATCCCGCTTTTACGAACGCCGAAAGCATACCCGCCGAAACGCCTTTACCCGATACGTCGGCAAGCACGCCGTAGGTTTGCCCGTTCAGCTCGTACACGTCGGGCAAGTCCCCACCCACGCCCAAACAGGGAATATACATATAGCGATACGGCACGCCGCCCGAGCTTTTTCCCGCAGGCAACAGCCGTTGCTGCATTTGCTTTGCGGAAAGCATATCCTGTTCTATTTCCGTATGATACGTACCGTCCGTCAATCCCAAATACAGTTTTTTATCTACGGGCAGTATGCGTATACGCAGGGAAAGTTTATCCGCGTACCCGCCCCGTGAAACGGTGGTATGCACAGTTTCCACCTTTTCCGTTCCCTCGGCAATAGCCGAGCGCATAACGCGGTAGAACGCGCACAGCGCGCAACTTTCTCCCTCGCCGCAACGGGTTTTTCCCGTTTCTTGACAAGCAAGCGTTTCGGCAAGCGTACCCTTTCTTTTCGCCGTATCCGAAAAGGAACGCCGAAATGCCGCGTTGGTGAATTTCACCCGCAGCTTATCGTCGAACACGAACACCCCCTCAGGCAGTCGATCGAATATTTTTTTATACGCGCCAAGTTGCATACTTTTACCCTTTCAACGCATACACGGTATGCTTTAACGATAAAATTTAAGTCCGCTTTTTATGCTGATATCAAAGTTCAAACCCGTATAGATCTCCCCGTCGAGTTGCGCAGGACAAGGCTTTTGGGGAATAAATTTCAATCTATCGCAAAGAAAATGCGTTGCGGCGGGATATTGCAAAATCCTACCTTTCATCAGTTCCATAAACGCCTTGATAATTTTAAGTTTTCCGCCGATACAATCGACGATAACGGCGTCAAGTTTTTTATCGTCTACCTCTGCCACGGGACAAATGCGTATCCCTCCGCCGAATTGGCTGCCGTTACACGCGCCCGCAAGCAACACGGAACGTTCCTCTTCCCTGCCCTCGCTTTCGATTTTCACCTTAATTCCTTTAAAGGCAAACAGACTTTGCACAAGGCTTAAAAGATACTTGATTTTACCTTTGAGTTTTCCCTTTTTGCACCGCTGTAATACGTCCACGTCCATACCAATCCCCGCCACGTTCATACAGCGCACGCCGTCCATTTCCAAATAATCGGTAGACTTTGCCTCGCCGTTTAAAATCAGACTCGCCGCCTTTTCCGCTTCCATAGGGATCCCTATCCTTTCCGCGAAATCGTTGCCCGTACCCGACGGAATAAGCCCCAAATTACAAGCGGACGGGTCTTTAAGTCCGTTTAAAACCTCGTGAAGCGTGCCGTCGCCGCCGAGCGTGACAATTTCCGTTGCCCCGTTTTCCGTCAGCCGCCGAGCAATACTCGTAGCATCCCGTTCGCAAACGGATAAATGCGTTTCAAACGCAACGCCCTTTGCCGCAAAGAATTTTTCCACCGTGGCAAGATTTTTCAAAGATTTCTTTTTTCCCGCCGCGGGATTGGAAATAATGTGGTACGTTTTCATCTTTTGTATGCGCGTCTTGCGCTCCCCTTTAAAAAATTTGAAAAAACCGTTACGGAATACTTTTCCGTTGATTGCAATTTATGTTTGTTTTTGCTATACTGTTACTATAAGAACTTACAGGAAAACGTGATGCGTACTATTTTACCTGAAAACTTGATAGACCTTGCCAACACCTGCGACGCGCCTTTATACGTCGTGGGCGGCTTCGTGCGCGATTATCTCGCCCACCTTACGCCGATTGCTTCGCCCCGCGATATCGATATTTGCGCGCCACTCTCGCCCGAAAAATTTGTACAAGCCGCGCAAAAATGCGGTTTTTCCGTACAAGCCGTCTACAAAACGACGGGTACGGTAAAATGCTCCGACGGAGCGGGAAACGATTACGAATTTAGCTGTTTTCGTTCGGATAAATACGTTCGCGGCGTACATACCCCCGTCGAAATCTTTTTCACGGACGATATCACGCTAGACGCAAAACGCAGAGATTTCACGGCAAACGCCGTCTATTACGATATTGCCGCCGACTGTTTTGTCGATCCGCTCGACGGGATATCTGCCGTCAAAGAGAAACGGTTCACGACCGTTGCCCCCGCCCAAAAAGTTTTCGGCGAGGACGGGCTGCGCCTTATGCGCCTTGCACGCCAAGCGGCGCAACTCGGTTTTTCCCCCGATACGGAATGTCTTGCCGGAGCAACGGAAAACGCTTCGCTCATCAAGGATATCACGCCCGAACGCATTTTTACGGAGCTTTCCGCCATACTTTACGCAGACCAAAAATACGGCGTGGAATACGGACAGTACGAAGGGCTGACTTTGCTGGACAAAACGCGTGTTTTGGATTATATTTTGCCCGAGCTGACGCTTGGAAGAGGAATGACGCAACGCGCCGATTTTCACAAATACGACGTATTGGAACACTCTCTTCACGCCGTGAAATATGCCGACAAACGTATCCGTTTCGCCGCCCTTTTGCACGACGTCGGCAAACCCTTTTGCATCATACGGGACGGCAATTCGTTCGACCACCCCTCCGAAGGCGAACGCCTGACAACGGAGATACTGACCCGCTTGAAAGCGCCCAAGAAAACAGTTTCGCTTACAGCTTCGCTTGTCAAATGGCATATGTACGATTTCAACTGCCAAACGAGCGAGAACAAGCTTCGCCGCTTCTTTGCGCAACATTACGCGCTTTTAGAGGACTTACTCCTCGTCAAACAAGCAGACTTTTCCGCCTGTATGGACAAGCAAACGCCTGCGCCCACCGTAGTCAAATGGCAGAAACTCCTCGATACACTCCAAGCCGAGGGCGCGCCGCTTACCCTAAAACAGCTGGCGGTGACAGGAAACGACCTACTCGGCGTTATTCCCTCGACCCGCATTGCCGAAGCGTTGCAAAAATTGCTGTTGCATACCGTTGTAAACCCGAGTGACAATCGCAAGGAAAGACTGCTTAAACTCGTACACGGGTTCGTTAAATAATTGCCAAACCGCCGAAAAAATTCGGCGGTTTTTTTACGCCGTCTTACAGACTTTCGACCGTAATACCGTCCTCAATAGACGTTTCATAGAAGCTTGCCTTGTAGCCGATTGCTTCCAAATACGCTGTACCGACGCGACGGATAAACCCGTCCACCGCCGTCTTTTTGACAATGGAAATGGTACACCCGCCAAACCCCGCGCCGATCATTCTCGAACCGAGGCAATCCGTTTCCTTTCTTGCCAATGCGGAAAGGGTATCCAGCTCCTTGCCCGTAACCTCGTACAAATCGCGCAAGCTGTAATGGCTTTCGTTGAGCAATCTGCCAAGCTCTAACAAATCGCCCGCTTTCAACGCTTCCACCGCGCGATTTACGCGGTCACATTCCATAACAACGTGTTCCGCGCGCTTTGCCACTACGCCCGAAAGCAGATATTTTACTTCGGCAAAATCCTTAGGGGAAAGCTCGGCAAGGCAGGAAACGTTTTTCACCGTTTGAATGGCTTTGAGCGCCGTTTCCACCTCTTGCCGCCTTACGTTATACTTGCTTTCCACAAGGTTATGCGGCTTGTTGCAATTCGCCACAACGAGGCAATAATCCCGAAGCTGCAAAGGCACGTATTCGTATTGAAGCGTAGCGCAGTCAAGAAGCACAGCGCAGTCCTTTTTACCCATAGCGGAAGCAAATTGATCCATAATGCCGCAATTTACGCCCGCATATTGGTTTTCCGCTTTCTGGGAAAGAAGCGCAAGCTCCGTTTTATCGTACGGAACACCCGCATACTCGCACAAAGTAACCGCCGTAGCAACTTCAATCGCCGCAGAGGAGGACAGTCCGCTTCCAAACGGCACGGTGCAATCGTAATACAAATCGCAACCGACGATATCTATTCCTTTTTCTTGCAGAAAATACGCCACGCCCGCTTGGTAATTGCCGATTTTCAAAGCGCGGTAATTATTCAAATCGTTTATTTTAAGCTCCACAATTCCCTCAATACCCGTAAACGCCATACGAATTACGTCTGCGCCCGTCTTTTTACCGTAGACGTTGCAACGGAGATTGAGCGCGGCGGGAAACACTTTACCCCCGCAATAATCCACGTGTTCGCCGATTACGTTGATACGACCCGCCGCCGTAAACAACCCGTCGGGCTTTGTCCCGAAAACGTTTTCAAAGGCTTGGATTGCTTGCACTTTTTCCATTTTTTTACACCTCTCTTGTTTCCTCTCACTTGTCAACAGACAAGTACAGTATGATTATACAACAAAATTATGCGTTTGTCAATCGACTGAAAGCGATTTACCCAAACAAAGAAAACGGAGCTTGGACTTTTTTCCAAACTCCGTTTTTCCCTTGTGTGTTCTTACAATACGTTCACGTTGATCGCGCGAAGCTTCTCAGGATTTTTCGGGTCAGCTTCCGTCTCGAACGACACTTTTTGTCCTTCTCTAAGACGTTTATAGCCTTCCATGACAATCGCCGAGAAATGCACGAAAATATCGTCGCCGCCCTCGTCGTTCGCAATGAAGCCATAACCCTTCTCCGCGTTGAACCATTTAACAGTTCCTTGGCACATCTTTTGTCCCCTCCGATTAAATTTTTTCGTGTCGGAAAAAATCGCTTTGCTTACGCCCCCTTATCGCAAACGTCCACACACGACGAAAACGACGCCAACCACGCGCTTTTACCTTTACTTCACTATTATATCATAAATTTTTCATAATTGCAATACTTATAGAAAACTTTTTTTCACGATTTTGCCCGTTTTTACACTTTTTTCGGTAAAATAATAGACTTTTTCCCCCGTTTATGCTATAATGCAACCATTAACTACCAAAAACAGAGGCTTGTATGAAATTTATTGAAATTCTCAAAGTCATACTTTTAGGTATCGTCGAGGGGATTACGGAGTGGTTGCCCGTGTCCAGCACGGGGCATATGCTCCTTCTCGACGCGATTTTCACGTTAAACGAGGGCGAAGCGTTCAAAGAAATGTTCTTTGTTGTGATACAGCTTGGCGCAATACTCGCCGTTGTGTTATTGTTTTGGAACAAACTGTTTCCTTGGCGCAAGGAACAAACGGACGGAAAGAGCCGAATGATCACGGACAAGAGCATACTTTCTCTTTGGGGAAAGGTCCTCGTAGCCTGTATTCCCGCAGGCGTAATCGGCATACTGTTCGACGATTTTTTGGAAGCGCACCTCCATACCCCCCTCGTCATCTCGCTCATGCTTATTCTCTACGGCGCGGCTTTTATCGTCATTGAACAGCGAAATAAAAACAAAGAGCTTCCCCTGCAAACGACGGACGAAATCACGTACAAGCACGCGCTCATTATCGGCGCTTTCCAAGTGCTTTCCCTTATCCCCGGCACGTCCCGCTCGGGCGCAACCATTATCGGCGCGTTGCTCGTGGGCATTGCCCGACCCGCAGGCGCGGAGTTCACGTTTTTCCTTGCCATTCCCGTAATGGCGGGGGCAAGCGCAATTAAACTTTTGAAATTCCTTTTGGACAGCGGCGGTTTTACGGGAGCGCAGGTGGGTTATCTTTTGATTGGGGCGTTGGTGGCGTTCGCCGTGTCCCTGTTTGCAATCAAGTTCTTAATGAACTTTGTAAAAAAACACGATTTTACCGTATTTGGCTGGTATCGTATCGCACTCGGCGCGCTTGTAATCGGCACACTCGTAATACCCTCGCTTTTCGCGTAATAAGGAGAAAAGGCTATGGCTAAAATGGACATTGCAGAAATCGACAAGAATTTTAAATTAGAATGTGTCACCGATCCCGACGTAATTTGGTATGATATTGAGGAGGAAAATCCCCTTACCGTGTACGGAATCAAACGCGACGGCGAAATGTTTACCCGTATGCCTTTCGAGATTGCAAGCACAGTCAATTTTGGCGTACAGTACAGTTCCCGCGATACGGCAGGCGGACGGATACGTTTCAAAACGGACGCGCCGTATATTGCAATCAAATGCATATTGACGAACGGCGGCCCTGTACCGAATATGCCTTTTGCAGGCTCGCACGGGGTAGGCGTATACTGCAACGACTATTTCGCAGGCGTTGCCATACCCAATCCAACGTCGTTCATCAAATGCGAAGAGGATGCGTTTGTGTACGACCGTGCCATCCGCGTACCGCAAAAAATGCAAAGCAAGCTGAACACCGTCACCGTTTGCACCCCGCTTTATTGTGGCGTACACAAGCTGTATATCGGCTTAAAGAAAGGTTCTACGGTACTTCCGCCCGACCCTTACAAATATGAAAAACCCGTGGTATTCTACGGCAGTTCGATTACACAAGGCGGTTGCGCCTCGCACCCCGGCAACGAATATACGGCGTTGCTTTCCAGGTGGCTGAACACCGATTATATCAATCTCGGCTATTCGGGAGCAGCGAGAGGCGAACAGACAATGGCAGCGTATATCGCCTCGCTCGACGCCTCCGTTTACGTGATTGACTACGACCACAACGCGGCGAACGCGGAACATTTACAAAATACGCATTATCCTTTCTACGAAACGATTCGCAAAGCAAACCCCGCCACACCGATTGTGTTTATGACAAAACCTGATTACGACTACGACCCCGACGCGCATAAACGCCGCGCAATCATTAAGGCAACGTACGAAAAAGCCTTAGCAAGCGGCGACAACAACGTGCGTTTTATCGACGGCAAACATTTTTACGGCAAAACAAACCGCGACGGCTATGCGGTAGACAGTTGTCACCCCACGGATTTCGGTTTTTACCGTATGGCAAAAAAGGTATTGCCCGTCCTCAAAGAATTGCTTGAAAAACAGCAATAATTCCATACACGGTAGGCACAAAACGCCCGCCGAAAGCAAATTTGCTTTCGGCGGGCGTTTTTCATTATGCGTTTTTACAGATATTCCGCCACGGCGTGCGCGCAAACGTTTCCCTCGCCCGCCGCTTTCACGTATTGGTATGGTCTGCCCGTACAATCCCCGCAAGCGAACAGTCCTTTTAAATTCGTTCTGCCCTTTCGATCCGTTTTCACTTGTCCGTTCTCTGTTTCCAGACCCGGCACGAGCGCAGACGGCGCAATGGCGGATTTAAGAAAAAACACACCGTCCACTTGTATTTCCTTATCCTTACAAATCAGCTTTTCGACCCTTTTGCCACCCGCCACCTCTATCGGCATACCTTTGAGAATTTCGATATTTTCCGCTTGCACGGCAACGTCTTTGTAGATTGGCGCAAGATATACCTTTTGCGCAATACCTGCAAGATATTCTATCTCGTGTTCAAATTCTTTGGACGTACACACGACGGCAATCGTCTTATCCCTATACAAGAACCCGTCGCAAGTGGCGCAATAGCTTACGCCGCGTCCTAAAAAGTCAAGTTCGCCCTTAATCGGCTTCACACTCTCCACGCCCGTCGCCAAAATCACCGTTTTTGCCTCAAACGCTTCTTTATCGCACAGCACGGAAAAATGCGTACCGAGCGCATACACGCCCGTAACCGTCTTTTCCGTAATCTCGATACTCTCCGCTTGAATTTGAGCGCAAAATATATTTGCCATCTCCTCGCCCGTGACCGCGCTAAGCCCCGGATAATTTTTGATAAGCTCCGCTTTTCTTATTTTCTCGGATAACCTCTTTGAGCCGAACCATATAAAAGTTTTGTTGAGATTTTTCAACGTCAGCGCAGCGGAAATACCCGCCGCCCCCGTTCCTATAATCGCCGTATCGTACATAGCCGTACTCCTCCATTTACAGTATAACACAAAAGCAGAGTTTTTACAAGAAAAAAAAGCAGTTTCCGTATATTTTTTGAATGTCATAGTTTTTTATTACAAAAAACTTGACACACGGGGATTATTGTGATAAAATAATTAAAACAATGCCAAGAGGAAACGAGTATGATTGAAATCACGGAAGTGCGTACAAAAAAACAACGCAAAGAGTTCGTCGAATACCCCCTGCGGTTGTATAAGGGAAATCCCTATTTTGTACCGCCTTTATACGGGGACGAAATGAAGATATTCACGCCAAAAAACGTATATCATAAAACGTGCCGTTTCGTGTTCTACCTTGCCTTAAAAGACGGCAAAACCGTAGGGCGCATACAGGGCATTATCCAAGAACAATTTAACGGTATCCACGACGTGAAGCAGGTTCGTTTTACCCGTTTTGACTGCGAAGATAATATCGCAACAGCGAAAGCGTTGTTTAACGCCGTCGAGGCGTGGGCTAAAACAGAAGAAATGACGGAAGTAATCGGCCCGCTTGGATACAGCGATTTGGAACGGGAAGGACTTTTAATCGAGGGATTCGAGTATTTATCGACGTTTGAGGAGCAGTACAACTACCCCTATTACGCAAAACTTATCGAAGCGTGCGGCTATACAAAGGACGTCGATTGGGTAGAGTCACGCCTGTTCGCAGTAAAAGAAGACAGCGAGCGTATGCAGAAAATCTTGGATAGAATTTTGCAAAAAAACGAACTGCATATCGTAGACGACAATATGAAAAAACGTCCGTTTATCAAGAAGTACGCCAACGGTATTTTCCGCTGTATAGACGAATGTTATAAAGAGCTGTACGGCGTAGTGCCATTTACGCCCGAAATGCAAAAACAGATGATCGAGCAGTTTATGCTTATTTTAAACCGCAAGTATATCGTTGCGATTTGCGACAAAAACGAACAGGTCGTTGCATTCGGTTTTTGTTTGCCGGGCATTGGCAAGGCCGTTCAAAAAAGCGGCGGTAAACTTACACCTGCCTGCCTCGTTCGCCTGTTAAAGGCAATCAAAACCCCTACGAGTTTAGACTTCGCGCTCGTCGGCATTATGCCGCAATACAGAAAGTCGGGACTGAGCGTATTTATGTTGACAAAACTGAAAGAGCTGTTCGACAACCCTTATATTGAATATATGGAAACCAATTTGAATTTGGAAACGAACACAGATATACAAGCGATTTGGAAACGTTTTGACGGCATACAACACAAGCGCCGCCGCTCATATAAAAAAGTTCTTTAACGACAAAAAACCAACCGCGGGATTGCCAACAAGCAATCCCGCGGTTTTTTTATTTTATAAATATTCTCACAATCTTTAATCTTAAATAATAAGGCGTAGACTAAAAATCTACGCCTATATCTACAAACGTCCTCTTGATGTTAGTAAGTGGCTAAAACCATAACAAGCCGATTAAATCGAAAGTCGTTGTTATAGTTACCCACCAAAAATAATTTGTTCGTTGACGTTGCCAATACCAAAATTATAAAATAAATGCCTTTTCTCTTTATTGGAGAAAATTATCAATCAAAATGCCTCCATTTTCTTTTCGCCAAGCAAATACGTAGGTATGCCTACGTATTTTTTAAAGAAATTCTTGCTAAAATATATCATGTAGGCAAAACTACGTATTTAAATCTTCTTATATACAGAGGTAACAAGTGACGGTAAACGACGCGGTTGCAAAACGAATTTCAACGCTATTAAAAGAAAAGGGCATATCACAATACCGCTTGGAACAGCGTTCGGGCATACAGCACGGCAGTATGCAATGCATTATGAACGGACGAAACAAAACGGTTACGTTGAGCACGGTCTTTATGCTTGCAAGAGGCTTCGATATATCCCTGTTGGAATTTTTAGACGACGAATGTTTCCGCTCGGATAATTTGGAAATTGAATAAAAGTACATCAAAAAACCCCGCTGTTGCGGGGTTTTCGTTTTGTTATCAACGAATGAAATTCGTCATAATTTTGCGTTCCTTGACGGGTTCAATTCCTGCTTCCTTGCCAAGCTGTAAACATTTGAGCACCCACGCCATATTGTTGCCGAGGATACGCATTGTCTGCAAGCCCTCTTCGTCCTGCAAAACTTCTTCCGCTTTGTTGCCGTGAACCTCGTTCCAATAATTCGAGCCAACTACGAACATATTGTTGATCGTGAAATACTTATTCAAAACGTCGAACGTTGCGGTTGCGCCCGCGCGCCTGCAACTTACCACCGCCGCCGCAGGCTTATACCCGAATTTCTTACCGCTGCTGTAAAAGACCCTATTCATAAAGCTGACCAGCGCGCCCGCTGCCCCGGCATAATATACGGGCGACCCGAATATAAATCCGTCAAACTCGCTTGCCTTCTCCACAAACTCGTTCACGCCGTCGTCAATCACGCATTTACCGATTTTTTTACAAGCCCAACAGCCCTTGCAACCTACTACGTTTTGCGGAACTTGATAAAACTCCGTTTCAATACCGTTCGCATTCAATGCTTTCGCAACCTCGCAAAGCGCGGTGTACGTACAGCCCTTTTCGTGCAAACTTCCGTTTACAAGCAATACTTTCATAACAAAAAACTCCTATATACCAAATTTTTTCAACCAAGAAATATCCGTCGTCCATTCCTCGATTTTGTTCCTACGTAAATACTCTTCGTTCACCCGCGCAAGTTCAGCGTGAAACTCCATTTGCGAGCATTGATTAATCCGCATAAAATGCTCCATAGCCTCTGCGCTCCGCCCGACGAGTTGCGCTCGCGCAATATGCGTAACCTCGTGACAGCTATGGCAAAGCGCCGTTACGTCCTCCAACTTCTGCAAAGCAAGTTTTTCGTCGTAACTCCAACGCTCGTGCGCTTCCATTCTCCCGCTTGCCCCGCATACGGTACAACGGTATCCCGCCCGCCTATACGCATCCTTGCGCACCTTATCCCAATCGGCGGGTTTCAACACGCTCCGCAAATTTGCATACCAACACGCCTCGGGCACAAGTTCGATTTTTAATTTATATTCTTTCATTGCAGTATACTCAAACATTGTTTAAACGCCGTCGGCAAGGAAATACTTTCCTCAATCTCGTCCAATGCATACGCGTCGAACGGCGCAACGTCCGCTTGCGCCCAAACGCAAGTAATATCCCATATAATATGCGTGAAAACGTGCGTATATTTTTTGCGTTTCATCTCGGTAAACTCGTACACGCCCCACCCGTTTAACACTTGTTCGGCGGTTTCACGTTCATACACAGCAGAGGGAAATTCGTTCATTCCTTTCAATACGCCTGCCTCCCGCCGACGAACGCAAAACCCCTCGGGCGTTTCCAACAAAAACACGTACACGCTTTCTCTTCGTTTCGCTTTCTTTGCGGGAAGAACGGGAAAAAGCGATTGATTACCGTGCTTATACGCCAAACAAAGGGCACGCAACGGACAAGCCTCACAATCGGGCGAAGTCGGTTTACAAACAAGCGCGCCCAGCTCGAACAAGCTCTGCGTGAACGCCGAACACTTTTCCGCCGTTTCGGGATATATGTCCGTAAGCGTTTTTTCAAGCGCGCGTTTATATGCGATATCCGAAATCTCCGTCGGATTTTCCGTCAAACGGGAAATCACGCGAAGCACGTTTCCGTCCACCGCCGCCGCCCGCCTACCGAAAGCAATCGAAGCGATTGCGCCCGCTGTATACGCGCCTATCCCGGGCAGTTTTTTCAGCTTTTCCGTATCGGACGGAAACACGCCGCCGTATTCGAGCACAAGAATCCTTGCCGCCTTTTGCATATTCCTTACGCGGCTGTAATAGCCCAACCCCTCCCAAAGCTTTAAAAGCCGTTCTTCGGAGCAAGCCGCCAACGCCTCTACGCTTGGCAACGCCTCAATAAAGCGATCATAATACGATTTTACTGCTTCCACCCGTGTTTGTTGCAGCATAATCTCGGACACCCAAACGTGGTAGGGAGTAGGATCGCTCCGCCACGCAAGCGTTCTTTTATGAGTATTGTACCATGCAAGCAAGGGGGCAGGTATGAGATGAAACGGAAATTGCATATGTATTACTTATTCTCTTCCGTCTTTACAGGGAGAGAATTGATAAATATAATCGTTTCCATAATCGACGGCGCATCGGGGAACGTCAACGCCGTAGGCATAGACAAGGACGAATCGTCACCGACGTACGTAACGTCTGCTTTTCCCTCTTCGCGGGTGGTGACAAGGCAATTCCCCACCCCTACAAATACACCCGGGTTGCCGCTAAAAATACTTTTCATCAGCTCCGTACCCGAAATAATTTCAACGTTTTTATTGCGGGCAGTTGCCTCAATAAACGCGCGGTATTCCTCAAAGTCCCCGTTTTCGTTGCAACCGTCTACTTCTTCCAACCCGTCAAGCACAAGAAAGAGTTTGGGATAACCCTCGCCCTGCGCATACGCGCCGACAAGCTCTTTCACGCAAGCAAGCGCCGCGTCGAGGTCGGCTTTTTCCCGCACGAACGGTACGGTGATATCAAGCGAACGCAAACGGAGCAGTTCTCCATATTCCGCGCGCGGCGAAACGACGAAAAAGTTCGCCTCGTTTTTATCATACAGACAGGAAAGCGTAATAATCAAACGACGGATAAATCCCGTTCTGCGAAGCCCTGTCACGGAGGTATGCCGCGTGTTGTATACGTGTTCCCGTTTTTGGGAAAGAACCGCCTCGCCGCATGCATCCACGCCGAGCGGCGTACCCTCACGCAGACGCAGAAGCTCCGTTTCTTTCTCCCCCTTTTCGGATAAAAACGCGATATATTCTTCCATTCTCATACGGTTTATCCCCCGTTTTTCTTTCGTTTCTTTTATTATACTATGATTTTTTCTTTTTGTCAAGTATCGTAAGGCACATTGCCGCGAATTGGAAAAGGCGCGTATTCCTACGCGCCCTTCCGTCAAAAACATAAAAGAGAAGTTTTGTGTAAACTTGTTATTTTGTTAGCCGCGTTCGTAGAAATCCGCAGAATCGAACGTAATGTTCACATTCGTTTCCGTCCCGTCGCGGAGTACTTTCAACGAGATAGTATCCCCCTCGCGCACCCGCAACAAAAGGTCGGTAAGATGATAACTTCTAGTAATCTCATGCGTTTCGCCCTTAATCGTCACCGATAGAATCACGTCGCCAACTTTGAGCGTATCCAATCCCGCGCCCGGTTTGTAGCCGTCCGACGTTTCCGTTTTAATGACCTCGGAAACGGTAATCTCCTCCACGATATCCAGCGTGCCGTGCTCGTTTTTCACGGACTTAGATGCCGTGACGGTGCTTGTAATGCCCAACCACGCGCACTTCGCGATGCCGTTATTCGCCTGAATGTTTTCCACAACCGCTTGTATCTGCGTAATGGGCAGAGCATAGAACAGTCCGTCCGTTTCGTCCTCAACGTTCTTTGCGTTCGTGATACCGACAAGCTCGCCCTTGGCGTTGAACAATGCCCCGCCCGAATTGCCGTGGTTGATACCCGCGTCCGTACGCATTACGCGGAACGACTGTTGCGTATTGCTTCCGTCGAGCGCGCTCATTGTAATCGTTTCGGAGGGAACGGACAAAATTCCGCTTGTAACGGAAATGCCCAGACCGTTCGCGTTACCGACGGCAAAGACCTTTTCGCCTACCGCCATATCCTCGGACGAACCGATTTTTGCTTCCGTAGCGCAACTCTCTTTGAGATATTCGCTACCCGAAACCTCCAATATTGCGATATCATACGCCATTGCACCGCCGACAAACGTCGCTTTGATACCGTCGCCGCCGATATCGCCCCTATCCGCTTCCGTAATCGAACCGTCGCCGTCCATATCGTACTGACCTGTCGAGAACCGCTCGCGCGCGCCATAAGGATAGATATAGATACAGTCGGAAATATCCCGTTCCCCGTCCGAACCTGCCTCGTATACCACGTGGTAGTTCGTCAGGATTGTAGCCGTACCCGCATCTTTATTGATATCGATAATCACGCCGCTACCCTCTGCGCCGGAATAGTTGACCGTCGTTTTTTGCGAGAACGTAGGCCAACCCATTTGCACGGTTTGCGTGGTTTTAAAACTTGCGCAAATGCTCACGACGGACGTCATATTGTCAGCAATCGTCTGCGTGTCGTTATTCTCCTGCACGTCCACAGAGAGGTATTCCTTTAAAAATTCAAGAAACGTACCCTCGTAACCCTCGGCAACCGCCGCGTCGTACACCTCATTGATGTCGAGGTCTGCACCGTCCTTACCGCTTGCGCCCTGTAAACTTAAAAGCCATTCTTCAACCGTACCCGTGAAACCGTTCTGCACGGCAAGGTCATACGCATTGATAATTTCTTTTTCCGTTTGTTCGTTGCAAGCAAACAACCCGAACAGACAAGCAAGCGCGCAAGACGCCGCAAGTATTTTTTTAACCGTTTTTTTCATAAAAGCTCCTAATCATTCGATATTTTTGACTTTTACGGGATTTATTATACTCCCCGATTTAGTTAATTATATTAAGGATTTTTGAAATCTTTGTGAAAGGTGGGTGCGACCCCGCGGAGCTTAAACGTTGGCACGCTCCACGGCAATACAAAGTCCGTCTATCCCCTTACTTTTTTCCTGATAATCAAAGCCCTTCCAAATCATCAAGGGTCAATTCAAACGAGGGAATAAAGTTTTCAAAAAAGTAATCGATTTCGGGCATATTACGGGAACGCAAATCCTCTTCGATACTCTTTTTTGCCTTGGAAAATTCGGCATTACCCGAACGAAGTTCCTCCAAGCATTTGATATACGCCGCAAGTCTGTCCGCCGCTTTGACGAGCTTATACTCCACGCTGTCCTCGTCCGCAAGCACGTACGGAGCGATTGCGCCTTGCAAAGCAGACGGAAGCGTTGCCACAATCTTTTCGCAAGCGCTCTTTTCCAACTCCTTATACGCGCCGTGTATACTGCGGTTATAATATTTAATCGGCGTGGGAAGATCCCCCGTCATTACCTCGCTCGTCTCGTGATAGGTAGCGTACAGCACCGTTTTCAATACGTCGGCTTTCCCGCCGTACACCTCGTTATGAATACTCACGAGCGCGTGCGCAAGCAACGTAACGCATTGAGAATGTTCCATAATA
Source organism: Clostridia bacterium (assembly GCA_017463145.1). GTDB lineage: Bacteria > Bacillota > Clostridia > Christensenellales > Borkfalkiaceae > Scatosoma. The sequence goes on along the minus strand of JAFTPR010000011.1, from coordinate 18,922 downwards.
TTCTCGTCGCGCACCGAGCGCATAAGCTGCCAACGCTTGATATATTTCATTCTGTCTAAGTACGCGTAAAAATCGTGGCGCATATTTTTTCTCCTTTTTCTTTCAAAACGGTTGACAAACGTTACCATTTTGCATATAATGAAAGTACAAAATTTAATTTATCCGTCGTGGGTGCCAACAAAGGCTGAGATTATACCATTGGAATCGGCAGGGTAATACCTGAGCGAGAGATCGATAAAACGCTTGCTTTGCAAGCGAAGATGATGCTTTACACACCCGCAGTTTATGCAGGGTGTTTTTCTTTTGAAAAGATCGCATACGGCGGAAAAGGAGTTCTTTTATGTTTCTTGTTTCCCTTTTGTCCACGCCTGCCGTGGACGTATTCGAGCCGATCGCCAAATGGCTGACGATCGCCCTCGCCGCCGCCGCTTTGCTTACGGGCGCAATCCTTTTTTTCGTTAAGAAAGACCTTTTCGGAAAATACGCAAAATGCGCCCTACTCAGCTTGTTTTTCTACCTGCTTGCCTTGGCAATTACGTTCTTTGCGCTCGATATCGCAAAGCATTACAGTCAAGCGTATATCGAAGAAAATTGGTTGGATAAACAAGCGTTGATCGCGTACCTGCTTGCCCCTTTGCTCGTTTTTGCAAGCGTAACGCTTCTCTGCGCAACAGCGTTTGTGCTTGTTTCCAAATACAAACCGAACGCCAAAAAAACCGTTGCGATTGTCGGAGCTTGCTTATGCGTTCTCGCGCTTGTTTACACCCTCGTTTGCCTTACCGTTTATTACAACAAAAAAATCGCAAACGACGGCTACTACAATTCGGAAGCGGCTTCCGTCAAACAGCTTGCTCTGTATCTTGGCGCATTGCTCACCGTTGCCATAATCGTAGGGTTAAGCCTTTTCGATAAGCAAAAATTTCAATTTGACGCGCGCACGCTTGCATATGCGGGGATTTGCGTTTCCATGAGCTTCGCACTTTCTTATATCAAGCTTTGGGATATGCCGCAAGGCGGCTCGGTCACGCTCGTAAGTTTGCTCCCGATTATGCTCTTTTCCTACCTGTTCGGCGCGAAACGGGGCGTATTCGTCGGGTTTACGTACGGCGTATTGCAAGCCGTGCAAGACCCTTGGCTCATTCACCCCGCACAGTTTTTGCTCGACTACCCCGTGGCGTTTGCCGCGGCGGGCTTGGCAGGACTTTTTGGCGGCGCAACAAAGCTCGAAAAACTACCGCAGGCGCAATTTACGCTTGGCGCGTGCCTTGCAGGCGTACTGCGTTTTATCTGCCACGTACTTTCAGGCGTATTCGCTTTCGAGGCATCTGCGGAAGGACAAAACGTTTGGCTGTATAGCCTCGGTTACAACGCATACGTGTTTATCGACGTGGCGCTAGTCATTGCCGCAGGCGTATTCGTCCTCTCCTCCAAAGCCTTTATAAATGCCGTGAGAAAGACCCAAAAAACGGCTCAATAAACGGCAATCTCGTCGAATATCCGTTTATCGATAACAAGCTTTTTATTCTCCAAATCGACGCATTTTACAACACCTTTTACGGCGGGGAAGAGTATTTTCTTCCCTGCTTTTTCAATCGTATAAATATCCGAGGAAAGATTCGTTATATCCGTCACCGTACCAAGAAGCGTTCCCTCCTCCGTTACACATTCGCAACCGAGGATATCCACCACGTAGTATTGCCCCTCGTCCAACTCGGGCGCGTCGTCGCGCTCGCCCTCCAACAGCTTTCCTCTGAAAAGCTCCGCGGCGTTTCTGTCGGGAATACCCCGAAGCCCTACGTACGCAAAGCCGTCGGGCGCAACACGGAACGAGAGGATTTTATACGGCGCGCCGTCGATATACACCGTTTTAAACGCTTTAACGTCCTCGGGAAAATCCGTAAACGTCTTAATTTTCAGTTCGCCTCTTATCCCTTGCGGTTTCAATACTTCGCCAATCACAAGTCTTTCCATAACCTCTCCAATACAAGCATTCGTCTAATACCAGCCCTGCCCGTTTTTATAAAAGCCAAAAAAAGGCTTCCAATCGAAAGCCTTTTGGCAAGCACCGAGTTTATTCTATACGCTTACTCGGCATCCGTATCGAGATCAACGGCATTACCGCCTCTTTCACAGATCTCGATTACGTACTTTTTGCTGCTTGCGGGCGTCGCCGCGCGGACGATCGTTCGCATAGCTTTGGCAATTTTGCCTTGCTTACCGATTACTTTCCCCATATCCGAAGGCGAAAGAATAACGGAAACCTCGATTACACGGTCCTTTTCCTTGACCACGTACTCAACGTTTTCTTTATCCTCGGCAAACTGCCCGACGATGTATTTTATCAAATCTAACATCTCAAAACTCCTTGTAGCGCATACGCGCAGAAAACAAAGCAAATGCAAGCAAACCAAAGCGAACGCAGCTTCTCCAACAAAAGTTTATTTGACGTAAACGAGCGAGGAGAAACGTAAGTTCAATGCAGGCTTGCGCAGCGTATTCTTTGTTTTATTTGCTCGACTTCTTCCCTTTCGTTTTAGAAGGGCTAAGCTTTTCGCTCTTTTCCAATGCGCCCACTTTTACAAGCAAGTTTTTAACCGTTTCGGTGGGTTGAACGCCCTTGGAAAGCCAGCTTTTTGCTTGTTCCACGTCAATCGTAAGTTCTACGGGATCGCAGGTAGGTCTGTAATGACCAACACATTCAATGTATTCGCCCGTTGCAGCCTTTCTGCTGTCAACAACAACTACACGGTAGATAGGGTTCTTTTTATCGCCCATTCTCAAAAGTCTCATTTTTACCATAATAAATACCTCCAAAGTATCTTAAAAATTTTTTCTTATATTCCAATCGGGTTTCCCCGTTTGTTTCTCAATTATGCCCTTGTATTACACAAAGGAAACGTAAGCGCAACGAAGTATTACGAAGTATATATGTCGTTAAAAAGGTAAGCGGAAGCGACCCTTCCCCCCCTTCAACTGCTTCATCAACATTTTCGTCTGCTCAAATTGTTTCAAAAGCTGATTGACTTCTTGTACGCTTGTTCCCGAACCGGCTGCAATACGGCGTTTTCTCTTGCTCTCGATAATGGACGGGTTATCCCGTTCCGCTTGCGTCATGGAAAGAATGATCGCTTTCGTGCGCTCGATTTTTTTCTCGTCGATATCACCCTCACCCACTTTCAACTTTCCCGCGCCGGGGAGCATAGAAAGCATAGCTTGCGCGCCGCCCATCTTTTTCATCATTGAAAACTGTTCAAGATAATCAGAAAGCGTAAACGAATTGGCAAGCATTTTCTGCTGCATTTTCTTCGCATCCTCTTCCGTAATGGCTTGTTGCGCCTTTTCGATAAGGGAAAGCACGTCGCCCATACCGAGGATTCGAGAAGCCATTCTGTCGGGATAAAAAGGTTCGAGGTCCGTCAGCTTTTCGCCCACACCGATAAACTTAATCGGCTTGCCCGTGACCGCGCGAATCGAAAGACAAGCACCGCCGCGCGTATCGCCGTCCAATTTCGTCAAGATGACCCCCGTCACTTCCAGCCTTTCATTGAACGTTTCCGCCACGTTGACCGCTTCTTGCCCCGTCATAGCATCTACAACGAGCAACGTTTCCGTGACCTCCACTTCCTTTTTGATATTTTCAAGCTCTTGCATCAGCGTTTCGTCTATCTGCAAACGCCCTGCCGTATCCAAAATAACGGTATCGTAATTCATGGAACGGGCGTATTCAATTGCTTGCTTTGCAGTTTTTACGGGGCTTTGCGTACCTTTCTCAAACACTTCCACCTGCGCGTTCTTGCCTACGACTTGCAGCTGTGTAATCGCCGCAGGGCGGTAGATATCCCCCGCCACAAGCAAGGGCTTTTTGCCCTGTTTTTTCAGTTGCAATGCAAGTTTACCACAAAGCGTGGTTTTACCCGCACCCTGCAACCCACACATCATAATCACGGTAGGAAGCTTGGGCGCAACTTCAATCTTTGCATTTTTCGAGCCCATCAAGGCAATCAACTCTTCGTTGACAATCTTAACTACCTGTTGCGCAGGGTTGAGCGAGGACAAGATTTCCTGCCCCACCGCCTTTTCCGAAACGTCGGCAATAAATTGTTTTGCCACTTTTAAATTCACGTCCGCTTCCAACAGGGCAATACGCACCTCTCGCATTGCGCCGCGAATTTCAAGCTCCGTCAGCTTACCGCGCTTGGTCAGCTTGGAAAATATATGATTTAATCTTTCCGATAATGAACCGAATAAAGCCATTTATAACTCCTTATTCCTCTCGAAACGCCTTACCGACAATCTCGCCGCCCTCTGTTTTGAGCTTTTCTTCACCGAAGGATTGCAATACGCCGTCTAGCTTCGCTTGAAGCGTTTCCAGCGGCGGATACGCGTCCTTGTTTGCCTCGATAAAGCGTTGCGTTTCCGTCATATAAGCAGAATACTCCAAAGAAAGCTCGTCAAGCACTTTTGAAAAGCAAAGCTTTTCCTCGTACTTTTCCAACTGTTTTCTGCATTTTTGCAAACAGTCCGAAACGCTTTGACGGGATACGCCCTTTTGTTCGGCAATCTCGCCCAAGGAAAGATCGAAGTTAAAATACAGATCGGTTATTTCCTTTTGCGTGGCGGTGAGTAGCGGGGAATACAAATCCCAAAGCCGCATAAACCGCAAATCGTCGTTCTTCATATCCCCTCCGTGTAAACATTATACAACATTAAAAAACGGCTGTCAAGCATTTTTACTTGACAGCCCGTAATTTTTTTAAAAGAATTGCAAAATATCGACGAGTATGGCAAACCCGAACAGGAAGATAATGCCGATAAAATGGATCATAGTTTCCACCTTTCTGTTCACAGGTTTTTTCCGTATCCATTCTATAATACAGAAAATGACCTTACACCCGTCGAGCGCGGGAATCGGAAGCAGATTGAACACGGCAAGATTTACCCCGATAAACGCCGCAATATTCAGGAAAGAAAGTAAACTGCTCGAAGCCGCCTCAGACGTAACCTTGATTGTTGTAACAGGTCCGCCCATTGCCTCCAAGCCCATTTTACCCGTCAACAGTTCGCCCAGAGATCGAAGTATTGACCCGCCGATCTTAAAGGAATACATAAACGAATGTCCAAGCGTTGCGCCAAAACCTTGCCTTGTTTGCACGGTGTACAGACCGTAAATACCCATACTTTTTAAAAGCGTTTGCGTATCGGACATATTCACAAACGAAGCGTCCTTTTGCAAGGTCATTTGTACGGTTTGCGTTTTGCCCGCCCGTATTACGGTGACTGCAACCGTATCCCCCGCTTTTTTACCGTTGAGGATATCGACGTAATCGGTAATAAGGTAGGTATTTTTGCCGTCGATTTTTAAAATCACGTCGCCCGTGTTCAGCGCGCTGTCCACCACCTCGACGTTCTCCGCCGATTCGGGATATTCCTCTTGCACCTTATACACGGGTCTGCCGATAAAGGCAAACATACAAATAATGATAAGCAATGCAAGCAGGTAATTCATCATTGCGCCCGCAATCAGCACGATAATACGTTTCCAAGGCGCTTGGTCGTTGAAGCGTTCGCCCTGCGGGGTGGGATATTCTTCGCTCTCCTCCGCTTTCGTTTCGGACACGCCTCCGTCTTTTTCTGTTTTTTCTTCCGTTTGCAGTTCTTCAAACGGCGGTGTTTCTTGCGACTCTTCCTCATACTCGTCCTCGCCGTCAAAAGCACAATACCCGCCGAGAGGTACGACACGGAGCGCAAACAGTTCTCCCGTTTTTTTACTGCGTTTTTTCCAAATGGCAGGACCGAAGCCGACGGAAAATTCGTTAATCTTGAAACGCAAAATTTTTCCCGCCACGTAATGCCCAAATTCGTGAATCGTCACCATAGCAAGCAAAATGACGATAGCAAGAATTACCCCGCCGATACTTTTCATTACGCTTGCAAACGACAACAAATTATTCGTAATAATCAACCTTGTAACCTCGTATTCTTATTTTCCCTCTTTTGTTATGAACTCGCTCGCAAGCGCTCTTGCCCGCAAGTCCGTTTCCCCTAACACCTCGTACGACGTAGCGGCTTGCCGTTCCGTTTTTTCAAGCGCATAGGCAATGGTATCGGCGATCTGCAAAAAGGAGATTTTTTCGTCGAGAAACGCACGCACGGCAACCTCGCCCGCACCATTGAGCGCGCAGGGATAATTATCCGCAAGCTCCGCCGCCGTCAACGCCAAATCATAACAAGGAAACGCTTTCCGATCGAGCGGCAAAAACCGTATTGCACCGAGCTTTTCAAAGTCCAACGGCTTTAAACCGCAATCGAAACGCTCGGGATACGTAAGAGCAATTTGAATAGGCAACTCCATGCTTGGATAGCTCATCTGCGCCAAAATACCGCCGTCTTCAAATTCCACCATGGAATGGATAATACTCTCAGGTTGTACCACCGTATGAATTTTTTCAAGCAGACAAGAATACAGCCACTTTGCCTCGATTACCTCAAAGCCTTTATTGAGCAACGTTGCCGAATCGATTGTAATTTTTGCGCCCATTTGCCACGTGGGGTGTTTCAGCGCAGAAGCAGGTGTGACAAGCGCAAGCTCTGCACGGCTCTTGCCGTAAAACGGACCGCCGCTGGCGGTGATAATAAGCCGACGGAAAGGCGCGTCCAAACGGAAACCAAGCGCCTGCCAAAGCGCAGAATGTTCGCTGTCGACAGGCATTAGACGCGTACCTGCCCTTTGGATTTTATCCATTACAAGCTGTCCGCCGCAAACGAGCGTTTCCTTGTTGGCAAGGGCAATATCCTTTTTTTCGTCTATCGCTTTAAGCGAATATTGCAAGCCAGCAAACCCCGTCGCCGCAACCACGGCGGTATCGCCGTAACAAACGCCTTCTATCGCCGCCGCCTTGCCGTAGGCAAACGTAACGCCGCTTGGAATAAACTCTTTAATCCGCCTCCCCGCCGCCTCGTCCGCAAGCGCGGCATATTTGGGTTTGAACGTACGCACCTGCTCCAAAAATACGTCCGCAGAAGCGTTTGACACAAGGCTTTCTATTTGAAATTTATCGGGATGACGAAGCGCAACGGAGCAAGTCTGCCGCCCGATTGAACCCGTCGAACCGATTAGCGCTATCCTTTTCATACAGCCTCACAAAATTCGCACAATCAGCATAAACGCAAGGTACACGGCAACACTTGCAAAGAGCGTACCGTCTATCCTGTCGAGAATCCCGCCGTGCCCGGGCATAATATTGCCCATATCTTTAATGCCGATTTTACGTTTGATGCAACTTTCTACCAAATCGCCAAAAGCGGTCGCCGCCGCTGCCAAAAAACCGATAGCGACATACACGGGCAACCAAATATGCATATCGACGTAGCTACCCACCACGATTGCATTGTAAATAAAATACAGAACAATACCCGCAAGTACGCCGCCGAGAAGCCCGCCAACCCCACCGATAATCGTCTTATTGGGACTGATAGACGGTGCCATTTTATCGGGAATTTTCTTCCCGAACAACCTGCCGAATACGTATGCAAGCGAATCCGCAACAGGCGAAACGACGAAAATAAAGAGTATCAGCAAATCGGAATTGAAACCGATTTTTGCAAGCGCAACGGGGAATCTATCCATCTCCAAAGCCAACGAATCGGATACGTGGTTAGTGAGCACCAACACGGTAAGCATAATGGCAGGGTACACCGCCGCAAAAAACGAAACGCCGATATTTTCGGGGGTCGTTTCCTCGTGACGAATCACGAGTAAAGACAAAAGCACCACGCCGAGCACCGTAAACATAACGCCCGTAATATGCACGCCGTAGCGGAAAAACGTTTCGGCTATCGTACAGGCAGGTACGCAAAGAACGGAAAATACCCGAACGATTACCCGTTCGGATTTCGTCATTTTCTCCCCCATTGCCCGCACCATTTCAAACGTGCCGATCAAGGAAAAGGCGTAGGTTAAAAGGTCGAAACATAAATCGTGCACGAATATCTTCAACAAGAAAAATCCGAGCAATATGGCAATATAGCAAGTACCTGAGATCAATCTGATTTTCAAGGGAGCTACCTCCTGCGTAACGTTGATGTAAAAACTTTAAAGCTGTTCGTCCGTCTTGCCGAACCGACGCGTACGGTTTGAAAACCACACAATCGCGTCCTCTAAATCCTTATCCGAAAATTCGGGGAACATTTTATCCGAGAAGTACAGTTCCGCATACGCGCATTGATACAGCAAAAAGTTAGAAAGCCGTATTTCCTTGCCCGTACGGATAAGCAATTCAGGGTCGGGCTGACCCGCTGTATATAAAAGCCCCGAAAGACTTGCTTCCGTAACCGTTTCCCCCCGCGCCACGGCAAGATTGACCGCGCGAACAAGTTCCGCGCGCGAGCCGTAGCAAAGCGCCACGTTAATTCCTTTCCCCTCGTAATGCGCCGATTTCTGTTCCGAACCGCGCAAAATCTCCTGCACGTCGCAAGGCAACGGGGAAATATCCCCAATCACGCGCAACCGCACACCACGGGCGCACACCCGCTCCATATACGAAACGAAATGCTTACGGATTAAATCGTACAACCCCGCAAGTTCCTCTTGCGGACGTTTAAGATTTTCCGTAGACAACGCATACACGGTGACGTATTCCACGCCCAAATCAAACGCGTGTTCTAACAAGCCTACCATGCGCTCCATGCCTTGGCGGTGACCAAAGGAACGGGGCATCAAGCGTTTTTTTGCCCAACGCCCGTTTCCGTCCATAATGATTGCGATATGGCGGGGAAGCTTTATTCCTTCCACTATTTTATTCCCTTGCATAGCTTAAATAGACATCAATTCCTTTTCTTTTGCGGAAATAATGTTTTCGAGCGTGGACATATAGCCCGAAACCGTCTTTTCTACGTCCGCTTCACAGGAAGAAACCTCATCTTCGGAAAGCTCCTTGGCTGTCTTCATCTTTTTAAGCACGTCCATCGCTTCGCGGCGGTGATTACGAAGCGCAACCTTTGCATCCTCGCCCGTCTTCTTCGCCTGCTTTACAAGTTCCTTTCTTCTCTCCTCCGTCATTACGGGGAATACAAGACGAATAACTTGTCCGTCGTTAGAGGGCGTAAGCCCGATATTCGATTGCAAAATCGCCTTTTCAACAGCTTTAAGCAAGGATTTATCCCAAAGATTGATCTGCAAGCAACGCGCGTCCAAAGCGGAAATATTACCAAGCTCGATCAGCTTACTCATACCGCCGTACGCCTCTACCTCGATTCTGTCAAGAATACGGGGATTCGCTCTACCCGTACGAATTGCTGCATAATCATTTTCCAACGCCTTAATAGTGTTTTCGGACTTTTCTTCCAATTCGAGCATCATCTCTTCTACTTTTTCGTTTTCAATCATTTTTATATCTCCTTTTGCTATTTTATACTTTGATAAGCGTACCGAGTTTTTCCCCGCACACGGCGCGAACGATAGAATTTTCCTCATTCAAGCCGAATGCAAGCGTAGGTACGTTATTTTCCATACACATTGTTGCGGCGGTAAAATCGATTACCTTTAAACCTTGATTGATGATATCCGCATACCGCAAACATTCGTACTTTCTTGCGAACGGGTTTGTCTTGGGGTCAGAATCGTAAATACCGTCTACGTTCTTTGCCATCAACAAAATGTCCGCATCAATCTCGCAAGCACGAAGCGCCGCCGCCGTGTCCGTAGAGCAGTACGGGTTGCCCGTACCGCAAGCGAAAATAACGATTCTGCCCATTTCAAAATGGCGGAGAGCTTTACGCAAAATAAACGGCTCGGCAAGAGAAACCATATCGAGAGCCGTCTGCACACGTACGGGCACGCCGCGCTGCTCAATAGCGTCCATCATTGCCAGGGAATTCATTACCGTTGCAAGCATACCCATATGGTCGGCAGTCGTTCTGTCCATATTCGTACCCTGCCGCCCGCGCCAGAAATTTCCGCCGCCGATAACAAGCCCTACTTGCACGCCCATATTATGCAACTGCACGATTTGCTCCACAACGGGCGCAATTACTTCGTGGTTCAGCCCGAAACGCTGATCTCCCGCAAGCGCTTCCCCCGAAAGCTTCAACAATACTCTCTTGTAGATAGGTTCCATATACTTCTCCTCTGTTATAAATCGACGCGCATTACACGCATTTTAATTATTATACCATATTTCTTCAAATAAAGCTATATAAATTACAAAAAAATTGCGTGAAATTTAAAAATTTTTTCGACAATTTTTTCTTTGCCGCATTTAAGACAGCGCACGAAAAAAAGCGAGGTGAAAACCTCGCTTTTTTATCTTTCGGTTCTTATTTTTTCATAGCCGCAACTTGCTTTGCAACTTCTTCGCTCAAATCCTCGCTCTTCTTTTCAAGACCTTCGCCCATTACGTAGAACACGAACTTGTTGATAGCGGTGTTGCCGCTCTTCAACAAATCGCTCACTTTCTTGGAATCGTCTTTAATGAACGCCTGTTCAAGCAAGCAGTTTTCTTCATAGAACTTCTTAATTCTGCCCATAACCATCTTTTCTGCGATTGCTTCGGGCTTGCCCTCGTTCATTGCCTGTTGCTTCAATACAGCCTTCTCTTTTTCAAGCGTTTCCGCGGAAACCTCGTCCTTTGTAAGGTATGCGGGCTTCGTGAACGCTACCTGCAACGTTACGTCGTGCGCAACTTCTTTCGCTTCCGCCGTAGCCTCGCCGCTCATATCGAGCATAACGCCAAGCTTACCGCCAAGGTGGATATAGCTTTCCAAGAAACCGTTCGTTTCGTAGCGAACGAATCTTCTGATTGCAATCTTCTCACCGATAACGGCAATCTTGCTCTTCAAATATTCTTCTACCGTACCTGCTTCGCAAGCGCAAGCAAGGAGCGCTTCTACGTTTGCGGGATTTTCTTTCACGATCACTTTCGCCGCTTCCGTTGCGATTTCCGCAAATTGAGGGTTCTTTGCAACGAAGTCCGATTCGCAGTTCAATTCGATCAATACGCCCGTTTTGCCTTCGATATAGCAAGAAACGATACCCTCCGCCGCAATACGGGAAGCCTTTTTATCCGCTTTTGCGATACCTCTTTCACGAAGCAGATCAACTGCTTTCTCCATATCGCCTTCTGCGTCGGTAAGCGCTTTTTTACATTCCATAACGCCCGCGCCCGTCTTATTACGGAGCGCCATTACGTCTTTTGCCGCTGCAACATATGCCATAATAATAATCTCCTTTTATCTTATTTGAAATACTTGCCCGCAAAGACGGGCAAGTGTGTTTGTTTACGCGTTTTCTTCTGCCGCCGCAACCACTTCTTCGATAGATTCGGGTTCAGCCGCAACTTCTTCCGCAGCCTGTTCTACGACCGCTTCTTCGCCTTGATTCGCTTCGATTACCGCGTTTGCGATAACGGAAGAAATCAATTTGATTGCGCGGATAGCGTCGTCGTTGCCGGGGATAACGTAATCGATCTCGTCAGGATCGCAGTTCGTGTCCGTAATAGCCACGATCTTGATGCCGAGCTTCTTCGCTTCCTTGATTGCGATATCTTCATTGTGCGGGTCAACCACGAACATAACGCCGGGCATAGCCTTCATGGTTTTGATACCGCCGAGGTTCGCCTGCAATTTGCCCATTTCCTTTTTAAGAAGCATAACTTCTTTCTTGGGCAAAAGATCGAAATCGCCGTTCGCTTCCATTGCTTCGAGCTTTTCCAATCTCTCCACACGGCTTCTCATTGTCTTGAAATTGGTCAAGCAACCGCCGAGCCAACGGGAATTTACGTAGTACTGTCCGCATCTTTCCGCTTCTTCCTTAATTGCATCTTGCGCCTGTTTCTTCGTACCGACGAAAAGCACGGACTTGCCTGCTTTTACCGATTCGCAAACGAACGCATACGCTTCTTCGATAAGGTTAGCCGTAACCTGCATGTCGATAATGTGAATATCGTTTCTTGCCGCGAAGATGTACTTCTTCATTTTGGGATTCCACTTTCTCGTCTGATGACCGAAGTGAACGCCTGCTTCCAAGAGCTGCTTCATAGTGATAACTGCCATAATTCATACCTCCGTTTAACCTCCTCGCCTTGCGTCAGTTCGCAACTTCATCCGCATTAAAAGATTTTACGGACACGGATTGCGCACAATGAGCGAGTGTGAATTTTTAGCTATATCATTTTACCACAAAGGACAAGCGATTGCAAGCTATTTTGCGTCCTTTTTAAGGAAATTTTCGGAAAAAACGACTATTTTTCGCCATTTTGATACTTTTTTGCTCGCACGATAGCGCAACGCCCGAAAAAATCAAATACTATCCCAACGCATAAGGCGGCGCGGCGAAATTTTCGCCGCGCCGTCACGCGCCCAATGCTTAACAAACGCTTGCTTTCAAGCGGTTTGAGAAAAAAATACAAAAAAATATCGGCAAACGATAGACGAAGCCGTTTTTTTATGGTATAATCGTAGTATGGAAAAACGAGCGATAGCTTTTGATATAGGCAACAAGAGAATAGGCGTAGCCGTGAGCGATCCGTTCAACGAATACGCAATGCCCTGCGAAACGTACGTCCGCACGAAAAATTTCGAGGCAGACGTGGCGGCGATAGCCAAAATCGCCCAAGACCGCGGCGTAGGCGTAATCGTATGCGGTATGCCCGTCAATTACGACGGCACGGAAAGCGTACAGACGGTAAAAACGCGGGAATTTGTAGAGGCATTGAAGCAAAAAACGCCGCTCCCCGTCGAGCTGGAAGACGAACGCTTTACGACAATGCAAGCGCGGGAAACGCAGATTATGGGCGGTATTAAGCGGGACGATCGGAAAAAGACGATCGATTCGATTGCCGCTTCATATATATTGGAAAGTTATTTAACGAGAAAAAAACAAGAGGTGAAAACAATGACGGAACAAGAGCTTTTACAAGACGAAGAAGAACGCATTATCGAATTGGAGGACGACGAGGGCAACGTAGAAAAATTCTTGCATATCGCCACAATCGAATACAAAAACGCATGGTACTGTTTTTTCCAGAAAGCCGAACCTGAAACGGAAGAAGAGGAGGACGAAGTCGTGATGTTCAAATTGGACAGCGACAACGAAACGCTTCTGCCCTTGGAGGACGAACAGCTTATGGACGAAGTTTTCGCAGAATTTTGCCACCAATACGAAGATTTCGAGGACAGCGACGAAGCGCTTGAACTTGACCAATAACAAAAACCAAACCTCCGCGCCTATTACAGCGCGGAGGTTTGATTTACCCGAAAAAGATTATTATTTTTTACGGCGTTTGGTTGTCTTTTTTGCCGTATCGTCATTTTCGGCAGGCGTAGCAGCCGCGCCTTCGCGCGCCTCGAACATCTCGATTTTCTGATCGAGCATATCGTCGAACTTCTGTTGCACTTCCTCCTGCCCCTTTCTCACAAGCGTACGCATTTTATAATTATTTGCCGTAAGCACCGCGCCGCACACCCCGCCGAGCAAAAGCCCCATTGCGAATTTTTCCATAACTCCCTCCTTGAAAGGTAATTCTTTCGTGAAAGCAGTATGTGAAATAATTCGTTCTTTATACTCTTTACGACAATTTCAACCGTTCGTTTTCCTCTTTCAGCCTCGTATTTTCCTTTCTCAACCGTTCGTTCTCCGTTTTAAGCGTTTGCGCAAGTCTGTCGTATAATGCGTTGATTTCGTTTTCCAACCGTCTTTGCAACAAGTCCTTATCCAAGGACGTTTTTTTATTTTCCCGCTTTGCGCCAAACGTTTCTTCCAAACCCATTTCCTTGGCAATCCCCTCAATCTTTTCAGGATCTTTTTTTAACGTATTTCTGTACTTATTCTGCAAGCGGAGCATCAATTTATCGTCGCCGTTTGCAAGATTGTAAATCGCCCTGCGTACGGACAAACCCTTGCTCTTTTCGGCAAGAATACTGCGTATCGCCTTATCCGTTTCCTCCTCGGTAAATTCCCGAATTTTCTCAACGGACAAAGAAGACCCGTCCAAAAGCTGAACAATCCGTTCGTCCTTTTTCTCGTTTTTCATCAAAGCATAATAATAATTACGCACGCTGCCCTTTGCCCTGCCTCTCTTCAAACCGTACGTTTCAAAAAGATAGGTAAGCGTTTTCCCCTTGCTTTTTCCCTCTTTAATGTATTCCACCAAGCTTTTCGCTTCCTCTTCCGTGTAGCCGTTTATCTTATTCATAACCGTCCCTCCGTTGATTTTTGTGTATTGATTATGCTCGGATATTTCTAATTTTATACCTGCAAGAATATAATAAATTATGAAAATTTATTTTTTATCCTCTATGCCCTGCGCTTTAAGCATAAACGACGCCTACTTCGGCTTGACAGACCTATTCGAGCGTTACGCGGAAATCAACTTAAACGACCGCGTTTTTATCCGCTTCTCCCCCGAAGGCGCGCAGTCGCTTTCCTTTTTCCTCACGGATGCCATACGCTTTGCTCCGCCGCGCGGCTGCGAGGTCTACCTCTTACACGACGGTATCGCCATATACGCCAAGGACTTCCCCCCGACGGACTATACCCTTACGCTTCTTTACCAACAACGTTTCGACAACGCCCTTGTCACGGTATTCAAGCAAGGCGAAACGCAAGTTTCCCTCGAAACGGAACACGGTGTGTTTTTACGCAAACTCCCGCCCGCCTTTTGCGAATGTACGGCAGAACGCCACGGCAACGTATATCTTTTACGCGCCCCCAAACAACTTGCCGTATTGAACGCAAACGGGGAGCTGTTGCTGTTGGAACACGTACTTTCGCACAAGGTGGCCGACGGCGAACTGACGGCTGTTCTCCCGCTTTCCGATTCCCTTTCCCGCACAGCGGAATGTACGTACGAACTGTCGGAAACAGCCTGTAAACGTACCCGTATGACAATCTCCCAACCCCGCGCCGCCGACGGCAGCGGCAACGCGGAAAAAATCCGCGACGAACTTCTCCCTTACGTCTTTTTCGAGAGCGTTTTACTCGGGGCAAATTACGCCGAATTGCTTTCCGACGAGTTGTTACCCAAAGCGGAACAAATCGCTTCGTTTTTGGGCGATTTTAAAGCCGTTTGCTTGACGGAAGAACCAAACGTTTGCGCGCTTGTAAAGCGCAAAGCTCCTTCCCTTTTCTCCGTGGAACGCTACGAAATAAAAACGCAAGACGGAAAAATTACGGACGTGATAGCAAAATGAAATAAACAAAGCAAAAAACGCACAAAATTGGAAGAAAATACCATAAAAACGGGGAAAAAGCCGCTATTTTAATTGAACTTTCCAAAATTATTTGTTATACTAAATATAATATTTTAGCGTAAACACGAAAGAAGAAAGTATAAACAACGCAAAAACGTACGCAATACGTATCCTTTCTTCTTTCCATGCGAGGGGATATGTCGAAACTGCGTAATACAGTAAACAGAATACTCGAAAATTTACAGGATGCTTGCGCGCGTAAAAACAAAGCGGAAGAAAATTGGTACATAAAAGAACTGTTTGAATTAACGTACCGTCCACTCCGCAGAATCGCCGCAGGCAACCTGCTCGATACGTCGCTTGCGGGCGAAGTGGCAACAGATGCTTTGATACGGGCGAAAAAATATATCCATACGTTCAACCCGCAAAAAGACGGCTATAATTGGCTTTGAACCCTTACGCAACACGCCGCAGGCGAACGCAATAAAGCTTGCCGCTTCACCGTTTCGTTGGACGAGCTTGCCGAAAAGCTCCCCATGCCCGAGGATTTTTCGGATAAAATCGTTTTTAAGTTAGACTTACACCGCGCAATCGCAAAATTGCCCTCTCAGCAACAGAAAATAGCGCACCTGTATTACGAAAAAATGTGGACAATGGAAAAAATCGGCAAAAAATTGCACCTTGCCAAAAGCACCGTGTGCTACCACGTCGAACGGCTGAAACCGTATCTGGAACAATATTTTACAGATTATTGGATAGAAGACTGAACAAAATGCTTCTCCAAACAAGTACATAAGGTACAAAATCTATTTATTAAGGAGTTTTACTTATGAAAACCAAAGTACTTGTTTCTACGGCTATTGCCTCCCTACTCACCCTCGCTTCCCTCAGCACGGCAAGCGCAAAACCCGCCTTGGCAAACGGCGAACTGCGCTATTATTATCCCGAATACGCCGCTTGCGATACGTACACCTCTGAAACGATTTACTGTACGGATATGGTAGAGGATTATACAACACTCGATTACGGTATGCCTTTTTATTACGGCACGGACGATTTGACCAATGCTTGCGGCGCGGTTGCAGGGTCTATCGTCGTCGGATATTTTGACAGAGATTATCCTACGCTTATTTCCAATTGGGTTTCCTATTATCCCGCAAGCGGTCGTTTTAAAATGATGAACTCCACGTACGTATCCCCCGTTATGCAGGAATTGTATACGCTGATGCGCACAAACGTAGACGACGTGGGCGTAAGCCAAGACGATTGCAAGAACGGATTACAAACGTACTTTGCAGATAGAGGCTATTCCCTTACCTATACCACCGTGGAAAGCAATTCTGTTTTTAATTATAATTTATATAAGCAAGCCATTGATGCGCAAAAACCCGTACTAATTTTTTCAAACAATGCCACGATTTGTTCACCAACCTTCTCGGAAAGCCAAGGCAAAACTGTTATTGCAAATCAAAACATAACGGGTGGGCACATAATGGTAGGATACGGATACAGCACCATTACCTACTACAATGGTAGTACCCCTATCCGTACAGATAATTATATACTTGTATCGACAGGCAGAGCAAGTTTGTCCGACGCGTACGTCAACGTTGGTTCAACCTCGTGGCTTGTAGACGGCTACAAACTTACCGTATCATAAAAAAGGAGAACACTATGGCAAAACAATATGACTTTTCCGACCTTTCGGCAGAAGAATTAGAAGCGGAAAAACGCAAAAATTGGGAGCGTATGAAAGCGGAGCTGGGGATTGATGAAGAACCCACGCCCCCCATTCGCCCCAAAGTCCGCATTTCCCTGCGGGCAAAACGGCAGCTGATTGCGGTTTGCGCCTCTGCCGTGTTGCTGATTGGCGTAGGCATTACGGGCGGAATTCATATTGGCAACTATCTCGAAGCGAAAAACAAGCCTCCCCAGGAAGAAATTCGCTATTGTGCTTCGTCTGAATATACCCCCCAAGAAACGGATGTCACGTTAAAGGAATATTCTCTCCAAAGCGGAGAAAAAATCCGTTATTTTGACTGGTACGACATCTTGGACGACTTACAATCAGAGTCTTACCATTTGAACACCACGCAAGAAATTATTGCATATAGAGAAATTCTTTTAAATGGCGAAACAGGATATTACGTGGAATTATATGTAATGAATAAACTTACAGAAATAGAAACTGTTTCTTCTTATAAAATTGCTTGTTCCGAAAACACTATGCTTAATAATATAGCGATAAAATATAGATATCAACGAACGGGCAGTAACGCTATGTGGGAATACGAGGGGTATTGTTATTATTTGGAAGCAAAAAATATCGGTTCTGCCGAAGATTTGTTTGCTTTGGTGGAGGAGTTGTTGTAAAAAACGCTACAAACAAAAACGCAAAAGGAACACCGCCTTGGTGTTCCTTTTCTGATTTATTCTGCCCCGAAAGCAATTTCAAGGTTGTATATTCTCACGTTTTCCCCGCAATCTTTTATTTATAGGGCAACGCCTACCGTGGCCACTCTTTGCTGTAAACTCTACGCATTAAAGCGCCCTTTCGTGCTTTTGTAATGGTTGTCCACCTGCCAAACGGCTTTTTCTAAACCGAACAGGGAATAGATTTTGGCTTTGATTGCAGAAAACTTCGCTTTCAGTTTTCCGTCGAAATCGATCATATACACGCCCTCTTCCTTATCGTACGTCACGCGCCCGCGCGGGAAATCGTCGTAGAGGTAGTTGCTGTACTTGCCGCCGAAAAATTTCCTCGAAAGCTTCCCCCACACCTCGCAATGTCCTTTTTCATAAATAATGAACTCGTCACCGAAATCGGATTGCCAATCGGGGGAATACGTTTCCTTGTCGTAAATCACGCCCATACTGCCGCCCTCGTCGCAAACCCAAAACACGCCCACGGTAATTTTATCTGTCATTGTATATACTCCTGTTCTGTCAATTCCAAATTCAACCAATATTATATACACTTAATTGAAAAAAGTTAAGCAATTTTACGCCCTTTTTCACAAGATTATCCACGAAAAGTTTATTTTTCCTGCCACAAAAAAAATTTCTCAAAAAATTTTTATAAATACGCAAAAAACGCTTGCGTTTCTTCCTTAAATGTGGTATAGTATATAAGCTTTGAACGGAAGTTTAGCTCAGCTGGGAGAGCATCTGCCTTACAAGCAGAGGGTCATAGGTTCGAACCCTATAACTTCCACCAACAGAAGATAGTGCGGAATATATGCGGGAATAGCTCAGTGGTAGAGCGTCACCTTGCCAAGGTGAATGTCGCGGGTTCGAATCTCGTTTCCCGCTCCAAAATCCGCACTATTTTTCTATATCGGCGCTATAGCCAAGTGGTAAGGCCAAGGTCTGCAAAACCTTTATCCCCCGGTTCAAATCCGGGTGGCGCCTCCAACAAAAAACTCTGCGCCTCCCTTGCGCAGAGTTTTATTCTTTTTTTCAAACTAGTATCTATATGCCCGCGTGGCGGAATAGGCAGACGCACGGGACTTAAAAGCATATGCGTCGAAAATTTCAGGAAATTTTGTAAAAATTTAACATTTTTAGTCGCCGATGTGGTGGAATAGGCAGACGCAAGGGACTTAAAATCCCTCGAACGAGAGTTCGTACCGGTTCAAGTCCGGTCATCGGCACCAGAATTTGGGGTAAAATCTTCGGGTTTTACCCCATTTTCTTGCCTTTGGGGAAAAATTGGGGAAAAGATTTTGGGCTTTTG
>JAFTPR010000051.1 GCA_017463145.1 Clostridia bacterium | reverse complement strand
GAAATCTTGATCCGTGTACGTAGCGTTTTCCACAACGCCCGAAGCATTGATCGTACCCGTCGTTTCATAGTGCGAGAAATCAAACGTTTCCGTCTTTTCTTCCACTACGTATTCCGCCGTTACCGTCAGGAACGCCGCCGTATCGCCAATCACTTCGATTTCGTGCAAGCCCGCCGTGATCTTTGCCGCAGGTACGGTCACACCCGTATCGCTAACGGTACATTCGCTCGTGATATCCTTGCCGTCCCAAACGACCTTCG
The DNA here is from genome assembly GCA_017463145.1 of Clostridia bacterium. Classification (GTDB taxonomy): domain Bacteria; phylum Bacillota; class Clostridia; order Christensenellales; family Borkfalkiaceae; genus Scatosoma. The sequence continues at coordinate 4,053 of JAFTPR010000051.1, read as the reverse complement.
TTACGTTTGCGATCTCCACCGCGTAATCCTGTCCGACCTTCGCCGAATCCGTGCCCCACGTTGCCTCAATAATAGAAACGTTTCCGTACGTCTCTACGTTACTGCTCGACACATCGCGGATCAAAACTTTGCTCTGATAGTTTGTAATTACCGTTACGTTCGTAAAGCTCATGGATTTTGCAGCGTTTGTACCCGCATTCACCAACACACCACGGAGTTCGTGCTGTGCGGCGTCGTCTGCTTTGATCACAAACGTACAATCCTTCATACTCATGGCGCCTGCCGTATAATATCCCATTACCGAAGTTGCAGCCGAGCCATTCAATGCGATATCCATCGTAACGTTTTCATACGTTCCTTGAACGCCGAAACCAAAAATACCTGAACTGTTATTACCGTTCACCGTTCCTTCGAAATGTACATTTTTAATCGTAGAACCTACAAGTACACCCGAGAAAAGCGTACAACCGCCATCAATATTCAAGCCCGATATCGTATAATTTTTACCGTCAAAAGTACCATACAACCCAGAGGTAACAGCACTGCCAACAGCCACTTTAGGTTGTGCATTGTTAAAATCAATGTCGTTGCCCAATACATAGTACCCTGTATATTTCTTTGCATCGGAATCGTATGCGCCCGTCAACATCATCAACGAAGGACCTGTACTACTCGTAATATTACAAGCCAACATCTGATAAGCGTCGGTGATTACGAGCGTTGCAAACGTTACGTTGAGCGTATATTTATACTTCGACGTGGAGATGACGATCGTCTGTTCGCCGTAGTATTGCGCACTGCTGTCCGCAGGGATCGTGAACTTGCCGTCCGATACGTATGCGGACGCGTCCACGCCGCCTATCGTCGCCGCCGTCAGCTCGCCATCAATCGCATATACGAAATCCTTAGCCGTGTACGTAGCGTTTTGCGTATAATTTCCCGACACTGTACCCGTCGTTTCATAATGCGAGAAATCAAACGTTTCCGTCTTTTCTTCCACTACGTATTCCGCCGTCACCGTCAAGAATGCCGCCGTATCGCCGATCACCTCGATCTCGTGCAAGCCCGCCGTGATCTTTGCCGCAGGTACGGTCACGCCCGTTGCACTAACGGTACATTCGCTCGTGATATCCTTGCCGTCCCAAACGACCTTCGTTACGTTTGCGATCTCCACCGTGTAATCCTGCCCGACCTTCGCCGTATCATTGCCCCACGTCGTAAGAACCACCGTAACGTTCTCCCATGCTTCGCAGGTCGTTCCTACCGTTTCATTCGTAACAGCGCCGAAAGGAGCCGCCGTATGATTGGTGAGCACCGTTACGTTGCTTAATTTTATCAGCTTTGTGTATGTTTGCCCGGGAATAATGATCCCGCTCGCATTTTCGAGGACGGTTTCGTTTGCCTTGACAACAAACGTGCAATCGATCAAATTAAGGTCGCCGTTAGCGTAATTACCGAGCACCCAACCAAACGCTACGCTGTTCAAATTCATCGAAACGCTTATGTTCTCGTAGGTACCGCCGAATTGATACCCGCAGATCCCCGCGCCCATATTTCCTTGTGTAACGTTTTCAAAGTTCACGTTCTTTACAGTAGAAGTGGTTGCTACGTCTTTAAAGAACGAGCTGTATACGTCAAGCGTGAAATTCGAAACGGTATGATTTCTGCCGTCGAAAACGCCCGTAAGCCCTTTATTCCCTGTTTGCGAAGTAGCATTGTTCGAGATCGTTACGCCCTCGAAGTCGATATCGTTTGCAAGCACGAAATAGCCTCTGTAAATATTATAATTTTCGGTATCCTCTTTATCCGCAGACATGCCGCCAAGCGTTTGCAATGCGTTCATTTTCGTCGTCGTATCGGGAATGAATTGCGAAGCCTCGGAAATGGAAAGCGTAATGATATTCGCCGTCCAGATATAATCCTTATCTGCCGTCGTCGCTTTGACCGTCACGTTTTCGCCGTAGTACGCCTTGATCGTTTCGTAAGGGATCGTCAATTTGCCGTCCGCATACGAATACGCCGTAGCTTCCAACGCCGTTTCGCCGATCGTAACGCCCGTTACTTCGCCCTCTACTTCCTGCTCGAAGTCAACCTCGGAAACGGTTGCGGAGTTCAAAACGAAGTCGCCCAACGCTTTGGTTTCCACTTGCTTTTCGCCGACGGTAACGAGGCAGGTGAGTTCTTTATCCAGCACCTTATACGTAACCGTCGTCGTGCCCGCCGTCGTGCCTGCCGTCAACAAGCCGTTTTTGTCGATCGTGGCAACGCCAGGATCGGAAGACGACCAAGCTTCCTTCAAATCCACGTTTTCGGGCATACCCGTAACCGCAAATTGATACTGCGCGCCTTTTACCACATATTTCGTAGACTCGAAAGAAAGATTAAGCGTATACGCGTTGTTTTTATTCTCTTCCGCAACGCCCGTCGCCTTGTTCAAGCCCTGCGTAACAAGCTCGGAAAGGATATTCTTTTCGTCCGTACCGTCTTCGAACTCGTTTGCCATATACGATGCAGATGCAACGTATACGACGTCGCGAACGTTTTCACCTTCCACGAAAGTCGCATACGTATATACGTCGTCCGTCGTTTCGTCCGTTCCCTTATCGTCGAGGGTATAGGCGACGCCGAAGAAATCGCCGTTGATATTGGCGTATTTGATCGAAGTGATCGAGCCGCTGATATACCAAGTGTTCGCCTTGAAATTTTCGTCGGCAACCGTGTTATAATAGGGCTCGCATTCCACCGTCGCGATCGGTCTGACGGTTTTGCCGTCGTCGCCCAAGCCGTTGCCCGACTCGGCTTCCGCTTGCAGCTTTGCCTGCAACGAGGTCATATAGTTCCCGTCGAAGCCGTCGCCCGAAAGCGAATACTTCGCGATCCAATTTGCGGGAATGATCATCATATTATAGGAAACGTTTTCGCTTGCGGTATAGCTTTCTCCGATCTCCGCAGAAAAACGCAAGCCGTAATTTTCCGTGGTCAAACGCACGGAAGCGCCCTTCACCATGGCAAACGACGAAGCGTCTGCTTTCACTGCCTTCACCTCGGCATTCGATAACGTAATGGCAGAAACTGCACATCCGAGCGTCAAAGCCGATAATCCGATTAAAATCTTGTTTTTCGTTTTCATTATATTGTCTCCTTATCAATCTTTTAGCTGCTGAAATCATCGCCACCGTAAGGGTCGGTTATCCACTCGCCCCAATTGGTAACAGTCGGTTTGCTAGTCCTGATTGCGTCGTCTTCGGGAAACGCAATCACTTTCGCAGTTGGTTGCTCGTACTCTCTTTTCATTTTTTTCGTCCCTCCAATATTCTTTTATTAACACGGGATCCCCCCTATGTTTTAAGATTTTTTGCGGAAGTGCGGATACTGCACGCCTTCCGTCATTTGCCAGAGCGCTTCGTCAAAGCCCTGTTCGATCAACGCCGCCATCGTGTATTCGAATACGTCTTCCGAAGAATATACGGGCATATAACGCGCCCCCGTATTGTTGGTATCCTCTTCCAACTTCGGCGTGGTATATACAAAATCAATCTCGTTAAATACGTAGGAATTGGTTGCCGAGCCTTGATAATGACCGTAGATCAAGAAATTGGAATTCGTACTCGTCGGATTTTCTTCAATGACAAACACGCAATTAACAAAATCCAAATATTTGGAGAAGCCGCCGATCACGCCGTAATTCGTTTCGTTATAGCCTTTAATAAAGCAATTTTCGATCCGACCGTTCGGACTGTACCCGAAAAGCCCCATGCCCGCGCCCGTATTCGTAAAATCGGTGAACGCGGTATTTTTTATCACCGCAGATTTCGTCATTGACCCGAACAAGCTACAATAACCGTTGAATTTCATGTTGGAGATCGTATAGCCCTGTCCGTCGAACACGCCGTCGAAGCCGTACTCGCCGTCCGGCCGTTTACAGCCTTCCGCGTGTTGAGGATTGACGCCGACCGAAATTCCGCCAAAATCTATGTCGTTTGCCAAAACATAATACCCGCTCCAAGTAGAATTATTTTCCAACGTCGCGCCGCCCGCTTTTTGTAAGGCGTT
>JAFTPR010000050.1 GCA_017463145.1 Clostridia bacterium | reverse complement strand
ATCCGCCGAAACGATTTCCGTATTCAATTTTTGTGCGCACGCAACGGAAAGAGCTGTTTTGCCCGACGCCGTTGCCCCGCAAATAACCAAAACTTTCCCGCTCATACAATACGTTTGAACATTTTTTCGAGTTGTTTTCTCGTCATTTTTACAACGACCGGTCTGCCATGCGGACATTTTAACCCCATATCGCCGTCCATAAGCGTAAACAACGTTTGGATCTCCTCTTCCGTCAAATCCATACCGCCCTTGACCGCCGCCTTACAAGCCGCAGAAGCAAGCTTATCTTTTAACAGTTCATCCAATTTAATAGCACGATAACCGCTTACGTCACCCAAAATTTCGTGAAAAAAGCTACCTATATTCATTTTTTGCAGATCAAGCGGAACAGCCGTCACTTTAAAACTCCCGTTACCTGCGTCCTCAATATCAAATCCAATCTCACGGATATCTTTCAAATGTTCCCGCAAAAACGTTGCCTCAAAGGCATTGACTTGCATTTCAAACGGCAAAAGCATTGTCTGCTTTGCAATACTACGCGTTTGCATCTGTTCTTTCAAACGATTAAAAATCAAACGTTCGTGCGCGGCGTGCTGATCGATAATATATACTTCCTCTTCTCGCTCGTACAAAATATAGGTATTGAACAGCTTACCTGCATATTGAGCAGATTTCACCTCAATCTTGTTTTGCTTGTTTTGCTGTTCAAGCTCCTCCAAATACCGTTTATTTTCCTCGAAATAATCGACTTTTTCCTCTTTGACTTGATCCTGTTTCCAATCTCCCGCATCCATTTGTTCCTCCGCGGGGTCATTGACACATAAATACGTACGCTCAAAATGAATATGCGGCAACAACTTTTGCAATTTTTCGGGATTCTTTTTGCGTTTTTTTGCAACTGCGGGATCTTCTAAAAACGGCGATTGCGTTATCAGCTTACCAGAATAATCGGGAATTGTTTCAATTGGAATAAACCCGGGATCTCTTCGCGCCTCCTCGTAGATATCCCGTACCTGCTTTTCATACGCTTCTACCCGAGCTTGCGTTTCCGCAATTTCCTTTTTTGCTTCTTCATAAGTCATTGTAGGATACGGGAATATATTGTTGGTTGCCTCCGCGTTTTCCGTTTCCTTTGATGTGGCGTATTTAGAAAAATCAACGCCGGAGTCTTTCCCATAACCGAGTATTTTTTCCGTCAACGTTTTCTCTGCTTGCGGTTCAATCTTGCTCAACGGACGATCTTCTATCGGCGAATGATTTTGAGTCGTTTCTTCCACTACGTAGTCCAACGCCTTTGCGTTGCCGTCTAGTACCGAGGAAACTACTGTATACACCGCCCCATAAATAACGCGATTATCCAAAAAGCGTACGTCCGCCTTGTTGGGGTGAACGTTTACGTCAACACATTCCGTGGGCACGTCAATATGCAAAACGTAAAACGGGTATTGTCGTTTCATCAAATAGCTTGCGTATGCGCCCGAAACAGCCGAAGTAATGGTGTTATTGAGAATATACCTTCCGTTTAAAAATACGCTTTGATAGCTTTTATTTGCCTTGTAAAAATTCTGATTGCCGATATAACCGCGAATTTTTACGCCGTTACGCTCGGCGTCGATTTTATAGCATTGCGCAAGCACGGAAGCCCCGTACACACCCGCGATAGCCTCGTCTTCGCCCCCGCCGAACGATTGCAACATTCTTTTGCCGTTGACGTAATACGTAAAGGCAATATCCGCATTGCTTAAAATAAAACGGGAAACGACCGTAGTAATATCCGCCTCTTCTGCTTTGTCTGATTTTAAAAACGCCAAGCGGGCGGGAATATTGAAAAACAACATTTCCACCGCCACGTCCGTACCCTTATCCCCCGCCGCTTCCGTGATTTCACTCATTACTCCACCATCTGAGGACAGACGATAGCATTTCCCGTTTTCCGTTTTAGAAGTGATTGTCATTTTGGAAACGGAAGCAATCGAAGCGACAGCCTCCCCGCGAAAACCGAGCGTTAAAATATTACGCAAATCCTCGGCAGTCTGCAATTTACTCGTTGCGTGCGGCAAAAATGCAGAATGTAAATCTTCGCGTTCAATTCCCGAACCGTTATCTACAACGCGCACAAGCTGTTTGCCACCTTGTTCGATATAAATCTCTATCTCCGTTGCACCTGCGTCGATTGCATTTTCAACAAGCTCTTTTACGACGGAATACGGTCTTTCAACAACTTCGCCCGCCGCTATCCGATTGTATACGGAAGGAGGTAAAATATTGATTTTCGACATATTATTTCTCCACTACTGTTTTTTGTTTCAAATCGCTGAGGAGCATCAATGCTTGCATAGGCGAAAGCGTATTGATATCCGTATCCGCTATAATTTGCTCCACCTCCGTAAGAGTACGTATTTGTTCTTCTTCAACGATATCAAGTTCGCCGATTTTCCGTTTACCTGCGGCGATATCGTTCTTTTCCAAAGCCTTTAAAATACCCTTTGCGCGTTGCGTTACCTCTTTGGGAACACCTGCAAGCGAAGCAACTTCGATACCGAAGCTACGGTTTGCACCACCGCGAGCGATTTTTCGCAAAAACACGATTGCGCCGTTCAATTCCCGCACGGTGACTTTATAATTCTTCACGCCGTCCATTGTATCTTCCAATTCTGTCAATTCGTGATAGTGCGTGGAAAACAGCGTTTTTGCCTTAATTTTGGAAGCTAAAAATTCAATGACCGACCAAGCGATAGAAAGTCCGTCGTACGTACTCGTACCACGCCCAACCTCGTCGAGGACAAGCAAGCTGTCTTTCGTAGCGCGAAGCAAAATGGAAGCGACTTCCGTCATTTCTACCATAAAGGTACTTTGATCAAAAATAAGATTATCGCTTGCGCCGACACGGGTAAATATTCTATCCGTAAGCGGAATTTCCGCAGATTTGGCAGGAACAAACGAACCGATATGCGCCATCAGCACAATCAATGCAACCTGCCGCATATAGGTACTTTTACCAGCCATATTCGGCCCTGTTATAACAGCACAACGGTTTTCACCGTTATCAAGCAACGTATCATTTGGAACAAAACGTTCTTTTGCAATCGCCTCCACCACGGGGTGTCTGCCCTCGACAATTTTCAATGCTTCGCCATAGGTTTGCATTTTCGGACGTACGTATCGCCGCTCTTTTGCCACAGAAGCAAAGGAAACAAGACAGTCCAAAAGAGCCAATGCTTTGGATATCTTTTGCAAATCGCCTATCTTGTCTACAAGCGTGCGCATAATTTGCCCGTATATCTGATCTTCCAAACGCAACGCCTTTTCACGGCTCGTCAATACCTGTTCTTCCAATTCTTTCAATTCTGCCGTGATATACCTTTCGCCCGTGGTGAGCGTTTGTTTGCGGATATAGTCGTCGGGTACTTTGTCCTTAAATGAATTGGTAATTTCGATATAGTAACCGAACACACGGTTGTAGCCCGTTTTGAGCGTTTTTATACCCGTACGGTCACGCTCGCGTTGTTCGATATCTTTGATGTATTTTTGCGCGTTTTGGTTTAAACCGCGCAACCTGTCCAATTCCTCATGAAAGCCTGTGCGGATATATCCCCCGTCTTTCATAACAGCAGGCGCTTCGGGGTCAATCGCCGCATGTAACAGATCGGCAACTTCTTTCATATCGACAAGCCCGTCGTTAATATCTAAGAGTATGCGAGAGGAAAATCCTGTAAGTTGAAATTTTAAAGAAGGCAATGCGCTTAACGAATTCGCAAGCGCAATACAGTTTTTCGGGTTAAAATTCCCATTGGAAATCTTCCCCGAAAGTCGCTCCACGTCTGCAATAGAACGCAACGTTTCATTAAGGCTCATACGGGCAACGGAAGCATTGACCAGCTCTTCTACGCCGTCTTGCCGATATTCGATATCTTTCATATCCCGAAGCGGTGCAAGAATCATTTGCGAAAGCAATCTTGCCCCCATGCCCGTTGCCGTTTTATCCAACACCCAAAGAAGAGAACCGTACTTCTTCCCCTCGGCGTTATTTTTCACAAGTTCTAAGTTTCTGACGGCAATACTGTCCAACTCCATATACTTTTTCTTATCGATAAGACGAATGGAATTGATGTTGATAATCGCATGTTTTTGCGTTTCGCGCAAATATTCTATCAATGCACCCGAAGCGGCAATAACGCTTTCCTTGGCGGCGATACCATATGCCGCAAGAGAAAGCGAATTGAACTGCTCGCAAAGATTCTTTTCCGCATGCTTTACGTTGAACGCCCAAGGCATATAACAAGAAAAAGCGGGAAGTTGATTATGCTTAACCTCCTTCACGTCTTTACAAGCAAGAAGCATTTCTTCATTACAGATAATTTCGGCAACGGAAAGAATTAAAAGCTTTCCAACAGCTTCTTCAACCGCATCCTCCCCGACAAATTCTTCTGCCAAAAATTCACCCGTCGTGATATCCGTCCAAGCAAGAGCAATTTCGTCGCCCGACTTTACGGCGCATGCAATATAGTTATTGCGGGAAACGTCTAAAAAATCCTCTTCTATCACCGTACCCGCGGAAACAACGCGTACAACGTCGCGTTCAACAAGCCCACGCCCCGCCTTGGGGTCGGAAAGCTGTTCGCAAATAGCCACCTTTTTACCAAGCGCAACAAGCTTGGCGATATACCCGTCTGCCGCATGATGCGGAATACCGCACATAGGCGCGCGTTCCGGCAAGCCACAGTCTTTGCCCGTAAGCGTTAAATCAAGCAGCCTCGACACCTCGATCGCGTCATCAAAAAACATCTCGTAAAAATCACCGAGACGGTAAAAAATAATACACCCCTTATACTTCTCTTGCATAGCAAGATAGTGTTTCATCATATCGGAAAGCGCCATAATTTACTCCATTGCAACGATTTCGCCATACAGCGAAATCCCGTTTGCTTTCGTTATTTTCAAAGATACAAACCGCCCGATTGCGTTTTCATCTGCTTTAAAATAGCCCATACGCCCGAATTCATCTCTGCCAAGATACATTCCCTTTTTTTCGTCGAATCCCTCGCAGAGAATTTCAATTGTCTTACCAACATATTTCTCGGACTTTTTCCTCGTCAAGGAATTGACGAGTTCGACAAGGCGCATAATTCTGTCCTTTTGAATATCCTCGGGAATCTGACCGTCCATTTCGGCGGCTTTCGTACCCTGCCGAGGCGAATATACAAACGTAAAAGCAGAGGCAAAGTCCACTTCTTTCACAAGCGATTCCGTTTGAAGATAATCCGCTTCCGTTTCCCCCGGAAATCCGACGATAATATCCGACGTAACCTCTGCTTCGGGCAAACGGCTTTTCAGCATACGTATTTCGTCAAGATATTTTTCTCTCGTATAGCGGCGGTTCATTGCCTGCAAGACGGTATTCGAGCCCGATTGCACGGGCAAATGTACAAGTCTGCATATTTTTCTATGTTTTTCCATTACCGCAACAACGTCCTCGGTAAAATCTTTGGGGTGGCTTGTCATAAAACGTAAACGGAATTTTCCCTCAATGGACGCCACAGCGTCAAGCAGTTGCGCAAAATTCATATTTGCCGCACCGTTTTTACCATATGAATTCACGTTTTGACCAAGAAGCGTGATCTCTTTATAACCTTCTTTAACCAAAGATTGCACCTCGGCAATGATATGTTCGGGTTTACGGGAACGTTCCCTACCACGAACGTACGGCACAATGCAGTACGAACAAAAATTGTCGCAACCGTATGTGATATTTACCCAAGCATTGGGGTAGCTTGTCCGAAAGGGTTTTGTTGTTTCTACGATCTCCCCCGCCTCTTGCCGCACCTCTACCACCTTTTTTTTCTGCGCCTTTTTGCGAAGTATCAACGATTCGAGATCGTCAAAATTCAACGCACCGAAAATGATATCGATAAACGGGAACTTTTTTTCAAGCAACTCGGGCTTACCTACTTCCTGCGTCATACACCCCCCGACGGCAATAATAAGCTGGGGCTTTTCTTTTTTAAGTTTTTTTAAAGCACCGATATTTCCAAAGGCATGGTTTTCTGCATTTTCACGGATACAGCAGGTGTTGAATACGATAATATCCGCTTTTTCCAACGCGTCTGTATGCGTATAACCCATACGAGTAAGTATCCCCGCGATCTTTTCCGATTCGTGGAGATTCATTTGACAACCGTAGGTTACGATATGATATTTTTCTTTCATAATCTCACTTTATTTTCCTTTGGTTATATTATACTCTTTTTTTTTGTTTTAGGCAAGCCTTTGAACGCTTTCGGGGTGAAATATCGGCATTTTGACGATTAAAATTTTTATTTTTACAAATACTGTAAAGGATGAAACTGTTAAAAAAATTGTTATGGCTTATTATCGTGGGGATATTGCTCATTGGTGTATTTTGTTTTGGATACTATTACGCAAACACGAAAAGCGTCGAGCTTTGCCCTGAAAAACTGCTCTTATCACAAAAAAGCGTCACGCTTTACGACGGTAACGGAAACGTTGCAACAGGTCTGTCTACGCAAGTGGACGGACAAACGGTACGCTTTGAAGAAATCCCCAAACACACCCTACAAGCGTTTATCGATACGGAAGATAAACGCTTTTATACGCATAGCGGTTTTGACGAAAAACGAATTGTCAAAGCTTTCTTATCCAATGTCAAGAGCCGAGCGTTCAGTCAAGGCGCTTCAACCATATCCCAACAGCTCGTTAAAAACACACATTTAAGTCAAGAAAAGACGGTTAAACGAAAAGTAAAGGAATGGAAACTAACCAAACTTTTAGAGAAACATTACTCAAAAAACGAAATACTCGAAAAATATCTAAACGTAATCTATTTCGGACACAACTGCTTCGGGTTGCGCGCTGCAGCCGCTTTTTACTTTAACAAAACCCCGCAACAACTCGACCTTGCAGATTCAGCTATTTTAGCAGGCTTGGTGCGTTCTCCAAACAATTATTCTCCCTTTAAAAACCCGGAAAAATGTACAAAAAGAAAAAATACCGTGTTGCGGTTAATGCAAAAAAACGGCAGTATAGATGAAAACGAGGCTGTGATTGCAATAAAAAAGCCTTTACCAACGCCCTCACATACCACAAAAAACCGCTTCGGTTACGCCCATTACGTCTTTGACGAACTTTCTTCTATCGCAGAAGAACACGGTTTTACCCTCGGCGGAAAAATAGAAATTTACACCTATTTGGATCAAGACGCGCAACAGCGGCTTGAAAACATCATAGGAGCGTACGATACGTCAGATAAAACTGCTTTAATTGCCGATAACGAATCACATGGCTTTAAGGCGTGCGTTTCTTCCGTCGGGAACGTAAAACGGCTACCCGGTTCGCTTTTAAAACCATTGCTTATCTATGCCCCAGCTTTGGAAGAAGATCTCGTTTCTCCGGCAACGCCTATCTTGGACGAACCGATAAATTACAACGGCTATAAACCCAAAAACTTTAACGGACAATTCAACGGCTACACAAGCGTTCGGGAATGTATTGCGCAAAGCTTGAACGTACCGGCAGTAAAATTGCTTGAAAGCCTTGGTTTGAAAAAAGGCGTAAGCTATTTGGAAAAAATGTGTTTAGACCTAGAAAAAGACGATCTTTCTCTTGCACTTGCTCTCGGCGGCATGAAAAACGGCTATACTTTAAAACAGCTTATTTCCGCATATTCAACACTTTCAAACGGGGGCATATATACGGATATGCACTTTATTAAAAAGATAAAACTAGAAGGACGCACCGTATACAGCAACACACCTAAAATGCAACGGGTATTTTCAGAAGATACCGCCGCTTTGACAACGGATATGTTGCAAACCGCCGCAAAGACAGGTACAGCAAAAAAACTACGAGCGCTCCCCTTTTCTATCGCCGCCAAAACGGGAACGGCAGGAAGCGAAAGCGGCAATACAGATGCTTACGCGCTCTCGTATACAACGAAAGACGTCGTAGGCGTTTGGCTTGGCAACGCAAAAGGCGGCTTTATCGAAAGTACGGGCGGGGGAGAGCCTTGCAACTTCCTTTTAAAAATCAACGACACATTAAACGACTTATACCAAACCCGAAATCAAAGTATAAAATCCTTTTGTTTACCACGTAGCGTAGTACGCGTCAATTTGGATAAAACAAGCTATTATGATACGCATACTTTATACCTTGCAGATAAAAACGCCCCTCCTGCATATTACTTTGAAGAAGTCTTCAAAAAAAAGCTTGTGCCTAAGAAAACAAGCGTTTTTTTCACGAAACCTACCATAAATCCCCCTATTTTGAACTATGAGAACGGAAAGGTTCATATTGTATTCGACGAGGATTTGCCAAGCGTATATTCCTATAAAATTGAACGATATGATTATGCCACGCATAGTAATTATGTTAGACATAGTACTTTGTATTTCGGTGAATACACCAAGGAATACACCGACAATTCCATTCAAAAGAACAGGGTATATAAATACGTCGTGACACCTGTTTATAACAATACGTTTGGAGAGCAAATAGAATTACCGACGGTAAGCACCAAGTATAATACGGGCAAAGAAGAAGATGCCACGCCTAAAACGCCTTGGTGGGAATATTAAAAGAAAACATTAGAACAGCGATTGTCGTTATCTTTGTGGATTTGACAAGCGCTGTTTGGTTTTTTAAAGTTCAATTTTTTCAAGAGATTCAAAAGCTTCCCGCATAAGCCCTTCTACGTCCAACTTCGCTTCTTCTTTCAAAATCGTCTGCATTTGCGGACGAATAGCAGGAAAGTCAGGCAAGAACACCGTACAACAGTCCTCGAACGGCAGTATCGACGTTTCATACGCGCCCATTTTTATAGAACGGTCAATAATCTCATTTTTATCAAAACCTACCAACGGACGAAGCACAGGCAACGTTTCCACAACAGAATTTGATGACGTCATTCCCTCTATCGTTTGACTTGCTACTTGACCGAGGCTTTCCCCTGTAATGATACATTGCGACTTGATACGCTTTGCCAACCGTTCTGCAATACGGTACATAAACCGACGAAGCAGCGTTATCATAAGTTCAGGTCTACATTTCTCGTGTATCGCTTCTTGAATATGCGTTACGCTTACCGTATACAAATTTTTCCCGTACGTATATTCGGAAAGAATACGGGCAAGCTCGACAACTTTTTCTTTGGCTTGCATATTGGTATACGGGTAACTATGAAAATGCAAACTGTCGATATTCATACCGCGCTTCGCCATCATATGCCCTGCAACGGGACTATCGATCCCTCCCGACAACAAAAGCAAACCTTTTCCTGCCGTACCCACAGGCATACCGTCAGGTCCGTCGATAAAGTCGCCGAATACAAGCGCAACACCGTTTTCACGGATATCCACACGCACGGTAAACGACGGATTGTGTACGTCTACGGTCAATTTATGGAAACACGCAAGCAATCTACCGCCAAGCTCACGACTGATTTCAATAGACGTAAGTGGGTATTTTTTATCCCCGCGGTGCGATTCTACCTTAAACGCACCCTCTTCCCGACAAACAATTTTCGCCGCCTCGAATATAGAATCCATATCTGAATCCGTTTCATATGCGATACTAAGCGTATGGATACCGAATACTTTTTTCAGCTTTTCAATAATGTCTTCGCCGTACGCTTCCTCGAATTTGGAAACAAGATATCTACCGTTTTGCTTCGCCAACTCATACGCAAAACCTTTTAACGCACGACGCACGTTTGTTTCCAAAGCATTCTCGAAAAAACCTCTGTTTTTACCTTTTAAATATATTTCCGCATAACGGAGAATAATCACTTTTTCCATTTGTCTTTTCCTTTATCTCATTCGGCGTTTTAAATCTCTGCCGACCTCGTTGAGTATTTGCGCCGCCTGAATAATTTCACTTTCCGTAGTTTCACCGGAAAAACTCAGCCGTAAAGCTCCGTCTGCGGTCTTTTCATCATAACCGCAAGCCAACAGGACTTTACTGTATCGAAGCTTGGCATTTGATGAACAAGCCGAACCCGTACCGATAATCAAACCTTTATCGTTTGCCATATGCAAGAGTATTTCCCCTCGAAGCCCACGCGCGGAAACGCTTATTATGTACGGTGTTCCGTCCTCGCTTGATAAACGGGTATACACTTCTTTATCGAGAAGCTGCCAAAGTTTCTCCCGATAAGTTAAAATCCTATCAAAATCCTCTTTTAAAGAAGCAAATTTCGCTTTACTTGCATACTCAAATTGTTTGATACCGAATACGTTTTCCGTACCGCTACGCTTTCCAGCTTCTTGTCCACCGCCAAAAATATAGGGAGAAAGCGTAAGAGTTTTACGTTTTATTAACGCTCCAACCCCTTTTAACCCGCCAATTTTGTGCGCGCTTATTGAATACAGATCCACAGCTTTATCCAATTTGAAAGGAATTTTGCCGTACGCCTGTACCCCGTCGCTATGAACAATAACACGAGGATTTTTAGCCTTAACAAGCTTTGCAATCGCATTGATATCGTTAATCGCGCCAATTTCATTGTTTACGTGCATAACGGACACAAAGCTCGTTTTCTCGTCCACAAGCGCAAGCAGTTTTTCAACGTTTACGCGCCCGTCCTTATCGAGCGACGCAAAACGCGGCTCGGCAATACCGCGATTTTTCAATTCCGCAAACGCGTTCGCAACAGCCGAATGTTCTCCAAGCGTCGTAACGGCATTACCTCTTCTTGCGCAGGAAAATACGGCATGATTATCCGATTCCGTACCGCAGGATGTGAAAAATAACTCAAACGCCGATTCATCCGCGACCTCGGAAAGCAAAGCGGAGCGCGCCTTTTTCAGCTCGCTCTGCAAAGCAAAACCCTCGTTATACATACCAGACGGGTTATAAAATTTTTCCGTAACGAAAACGCTTGCTTGTTCCAAAGCAGAAAGACAAGGTTTTGTCGTTGCGGCGTTATCTAAATAAATCGCCATTATTTTTGTTTTCTTTCCTGCATCACGTAATCGCTTTCCAAAACGCTACGTTTTGCAAACTTCATTATATTCATCAAAAGCGCTTCCCGACATTCCAAAACGAACAGCTTTTTACCGTTATAGTTCGCCAAAACGTACATAAAAAATTTCCCCTCCGCCGCTACAACATTCGGCGTACAGACAATTTCCTTATTCGTAGGGTCGGACTTGAAACGCTCGTAAGACGGGTTATCAATATCCCCGACTTGCACCATATCCTCGCAATCGATTCGTGCAATCAATTTACGGCGGTTCACGTTAAAAACCTTTGAAATACGCAACTCTCCTGAAACAAAGCAATAGTCAAAGCTCACGTTACAACGAGATTTCCATTTGTAAAACAAAAACCAAAAACCTAAAAACATTACGCCTTGCACACCGCAAAACCCTGAAAGGAACTTTGCCGCCTCGTGCGCCGCCTGTGCCTCCGCAGAAGCGCCTGCGTTCCCAAACGGGATATTAAATAAGCAAATCACCAATAGAATAATCGCAACAACAAGAAATATCACGGAAACAATATGCAAAATTTTATACCGTTTCGCGCTTTTCACGGAATTGACGTCTATTGCGCTTTCTTCATAAAATGCATCCATTTGCCCCTCCTATACACTCAATCAAATTTCGAGCGTTCCTTCATAGACAGTTTTTACGTTACCGAGCAATTCCACGTCGCCATCGGAATGATAGTTGACGGTAAGATCGCCTCCACGGAGCTTAACCGTGATATTGGTATCCTTTTCACAGTATCCACCCAATACAGCCGCTACGACAGCCGCGCATGCGCCTGTACCGCACGCCCACGTTTCACCGCTTCCGCGTTCCCACACACGCATTTTGAGCGTTACCTTGTTGACAACACGGATAAATTCGACGTTGATTCCTTCGGGGAAGTATTCGCAATTCTCAAATGCCGAACCGATTGCCGCAACGTCCACCGCATCCACTTTATTACTGTAAATCACACAATGCGGGTTGCCCACGTTGACAAGCGTAACGTCGTAATTTTCGTTATCGACCGTAATCGTTTTTCCAACGATTTTCTCCTCATTCCAAACACAGGGAATTTTCTTACCTTCAAGCTCTACCTTAGCAAGACGAACACTTGCGGAGTTTACTTTACCGCTGAACGAATATACCTTTACGTCGTATACGCCGATTGCCGTTTCAATCTTCATATCGTTTTTGCGTACAATATCTTTTTCATAGAGATATTTGCCTACGCAACGAATGGCGTTACCGCCCAAGGGCGCTTCTGAACCGTCTTTATTGAAAATACGAATCTTTGCATCTGCTATCTTAGATTGCTCGATAAGCGCAATACCGTCGCCGCCGATACCGTAATGCGGAATTACATAGTTGACTGCAATCGATTCGGGACATGTAATCTTTCCGTCGCGGTTATCGAATACAATATAATCGTTTCCACACGATTGCATTTTTGTGAAATGCAACTTCAACTTCTCCGAACGCAACGCATTGATATCGACAAGTTCCGTATTATCCTCCGTGAATTTACTTGCGATAATATCCGCAAGCGCATTCGCGGTATCGAGCGCCGTAAGCACCGTAATACCAAGCAAGATTGCATGATGATGCAATTTAATGAAATCGTTGATTGATTCCATATCCGTTTTGCCTGTATATACGATATAATCAATTTTACCCTCGTCCATCAATTTAATGACGGTATCTGTAGCGGAAAGTCTTTCCACGACCGAACAATCGATACCCAAATCGTTGATTACCTTTGCCGTACCTTTTGTCGCGTACATAGTACAGCCAAGATCGCCGAATTTCTTAGCAATCGTCAACAAGTCAAGCTTGTCTTGATCGTTTACCGTCATATACACACCGACAGGACGACGCTCGGAGGGATGACACATCTTAAACCCTGCCGACACAAGCCCCTTGAACATTGCCTCCTCAATTGTCTTGCCAATGCCAAGCACTTCGCCCGTAGACTTCATTTGCGGGCCGAGCTGCGAGTTTACGTCGTTGAGCTTTTCAAAACTGAACACAGGTACTTTCACGGCAACGTACGGCGAAGCAGGATAAAGCCCCGTACCGTAACCGAGTTTTTTCAGTTTTGCGCCGACAATTATCTTCGTCGCAAGTTCTACCATAGGCACACCCGTTACCTTGGAAATATACGGAACGGTACGCGAAGCTCTCGGATTTACTTCGATTACGTACAACTGCCCTCTATAAATAAGATATTGGATATTGATAAGCCCTTTCGTTTTTAATTCGAGCGCGAGTTGCGTGGAAACCTCGATTATCTTTTCAAGCATTGTATCGTCGAGGTTGTACGGCGGATATACGGCAATCGAGTCACCCGAATGGATACCCGTACGTTCAATATGCTGCATAATACCGGGGATTAACACGTCTTTACCGTCGGAGATTGCATCTACTTCCAACTCCGTACCCATCAAGTATTTATCGCAAAGCACGGGGTTTTCGATACCCTGCGCCAAAATGACGTCCATATAACGGCATACGTCCTCTTCCGTAAAGGCAATCGTCATATTCTGACCGCCGATTACGTAGGACGGGCGAAGCAATACGGGATATTCCAAGCGCGCCGCGGCGGCAAGCGCTTCATCTTTCGTCATTACCGTAATCGCTTTCGGACGGGGAATGGAATATTTTTCAAGCAACGCTTCAAACCGTTCTCTATCCTCCGCTCTGTCTACACTATCCGCAGAAGTACCGAGGATACGAATACCGTGCGTATCGAAGTACGCGCAAAGATTGATAGCCGTCTGCCCGCCGAACGTGATGATAACGCCGTAAGGCTTCTCCACGTCAAGAACGTGCTGTACGTCCTCGGGCGTAAGCGGCTCAAAATACAATCTGTCTGCCGTATCGAAATCGGTAGAAACCGTTTCGGGATTGTTGTTGATAATGGCAACCTCATAGCCAAGCTCTTTCAACGTCCATACGCAATGCACGGAAGAATAATCGAATTCGATACCCTGACCGATACGGATTGGACCAGACCCGATAACGACAATACGCTTTTTCTTACTCTTTTCCACGAACGTTTTTGCCTCGTCGTGAGCGTGCGGATCGAACGTCGAATAGAAATACGGTGTTTTGGCAGGGAATTCCGCTGCGCACGTATCAACCATTTTATACGCAACCTTCTTTCTGTACGGTACTTTTTGCCCGCTGATAGCGGCAATATCCTTATCGAGATAGCCAAGACGTTTTCCTTCCTCGTACAACGACTTTGTCAACTTCTGCGTTGCAAGTGCTTCCTCGTACGCAATCAGGTTTTTAAATTTATTCAAGAACCAACGGTCAATCTTCGTAATATTGAATACTTCGTCTACCGTAGCGCCTTTTTTGAGCGCCGCATATACGGCGAAAATACGCTCGTCCGTTTGTTGGCTAAGTTGCGGCATGAGTTCCTCTTTCGTCCAAGACAAGAACTTTTTATAGTTCATTGTGCTTGTGGAAATCTCTGCGCCGCGCACAGCTTTCATAATTGCCATTTCAAAAGACGTACCGATTGACATAACTTCGCCCGTCGCTTTCATTCGCGTACCCAACTCCCGCTTAGCGTACAGGAATTTATCAAAAGGCCACTTGGGCATTTTTACAACCAAATAATCGATAGTCGGCTCAAAACAAGCATAGGTATTGCCCGTGACGTCGTTTACAATCTCGTCGAGGGTATAGCCAAGCGCAATCTTTGACGTAACCTTTGCAATCGGGAAACCTGTTGCCTTAGAAGCAAGCGCGGAAGAACGGCTCACACGGGGGTTTACCTCAATAACGGAATATTCAAAGGAATCGGGGTTCAAGGCAAACTGCACGTTACAACCGCCTTCGATACCAAGCTCCGTAATAATGGAAAGCGCAGCGTTGCGAAGCATGCTGTATTCTACGTTTGAAAGCGTAACGGCGGGCGCAACGACAATCGAGTCGCCCGTATGAATACCGACGGGATCGACGTTCTCCATTGAACAAACGGTGAGAACGTTCCCTGCGCTGTCGCGCAAGACCTCAAATTCAATTTCTTTCCAGCCTGCAATATATTTTTCTATAAGCACTTGCGTAATCGGGGAAAGCATAAGCCCGTTATGCGAAATAAGACGAAGTTCTTCTTCGTTATACGCAACGCCGCCACCCGCGCCACCCAACGTATACGCCGGACGGATAATAACCGGGTAGCCGAGCTTGTCCGCAATTGCCACACATTCCTCTACCGTATATGCGATATCCGAAGGAACGCAAGGCTGATGAATTTTTTCCATCGTTTCTTTGAACAGCTCTCTGTCCTCTGATCTGTCGATTGCATCCAGCTTTGTACCGATCAGCTTCACGCCGTGTTGCGCAAGGAAACCCGATTTTGCGAGCTTACAACCCATAGTAAGACCTGTTTGACCGCCGAGCGAAGCCAACAGACTGTCGGGTTTTTCTTTGATAATAATACGTTTTAACGTTTCTTCCGTCAACGGTTCAAGATAGATTTCGTCAGCAAGCGCTTTATCCGTCATAATCGTAGCGGGGTTGGAGTTACAAAGAACGACGTTTACCCCCTCGCTTTTCATCACGCGGCAAGCTTGTGCGCCTGCATAGTCGAATTCCGCCGCTTGACCTATTACAATAGGGCCGGACCCAATGACCAATACTTTCTTAATATCACTTCTCTTAGGCATTTTCTTTCTCCTTCTTCATAAGCGCAAAGAATTTTTCATACAGAGGGTTAACTACGTTTCCGTTATTACAGGAAACGGGCGAGAATTGCGTGGTAAAGGCATGCAATTCGTCATACTCAATCCCCTCGCACGTGCCGTCGTTTACGTTCACAAAGCTGACCTTGCCAGCTTTGAGCGTATCGTCAAGAACGACGTAGCCGTGATTTTGTGTGGATATATATACCCTACCGCTCTCTATACATCTTACAGGCTGATTTCCGCCTCTATGCCCATACTTCTGTTTAGCCGTTTCCGCACCGAGCGCAAGCGCAACAAGCTGATGCCCAAGCCCGATACCGAAAATGGGTTTCTTTCCAAGAAGCTTTTTCAACGCCTCAATCGCCGCGGTATTTTCAAGCGGATCGCCCGGACCGTCCGCAATCACTATGCCGTCGGGCTTCTCCGCGAGTATTTCCTCCGCAGTAGCAGAAGAGGGCATACTGATTACACGGCAACCCTGCTTAACGAAATCACAAACGGTACTTTTCTTTGCTCCGAAATTCCAAAGCACAATAGTATACTCTGCCGTAACCTCACCGAACACTTCTTTTTCCGTAGGCGCAACCGTTTTCACCGCGTCGCGTACTTGATATTCAATAATATCGTCCATATCCTCTAAGGCGGATCTATCCGATATTTTTGCGTTCATTACACCTTCCTCACGGAGGATCTTGGTGAGTTGACGGGTATCCACGCCATAAATCCCAACAACGCCTTGCTCTTTCAAATAGGCGTCCAATGTTTCCTCGCAACGGAAGTTGGAAGGAGTTTCACAATATTCACGCACAATCAAAGCCGAAACCCACGCCTTTTTGCTTTCTGCGTCCACGGGCATTACGCCGTAATTACCGATCAGCGGGAACGTACAAACGACAAGTTGACCGAGATTAGAAGGATCGGTAAGATTTTCCACATAGCCTACCATACCCGTAGAAAAGACCAATTCACCGATAACGCTTCCGTCAGCCCCAAAGCGGTAGCCTTCGAATACGTCGCCGTTTTGCAAGGTTAAATACACTTTTTTCTTTTTCATATGCAATATACCTGTCCGATAAAGTTTTTCCTTATTTGATGCGTTTGTAAACGCTTTTGAGATGTTTTTTTACAAAAAATAAGACTGATTCTCCAATCAGTCCCCTTTAAAAAAATAATTGTTTTTTTGAAAAACGGAAAAACGGGAACCGTCAATGGCTACCTTTGCCATATCTACGTGTTCCAACGAATATACGATTTTTTCTCCCGCTTTTGAAATAAACATTTTTACACCGCCAAATTTTTATTATTATAGCATAACTGTTTTTATTTGTCAAATTTTTAAACGGGTTTTTACGACGAAAAATAAAAAACTTTGTTTTTTTATCTCCTTTTAAAAATTGAATACGCCAAAGCCCCGTAATTCCCGTCCTCTATTTCCACCCGTAAACCAATCTCTTCCTCGCCGCTCAAAACTTCAAATTCTCTTGTAACACAAAGAGGTTTGCCCTCCTCAAATAAAACAAGTACGCGTTCTCCAACGCAAAGACAAATTCTGCCCCTATCCAACAAAAACGGTTCCTCTATACCGCTAAGCGCACCGACAAGGTCACTTACGTCAACAATACCTTTTTGTAAACGAGCTTTGATCGCTTCGTTTTTTGCAATCGCGCGCGCAAGCGCGCGAGCCACCCGTTTGGACTTCGCCCCCGCCACTTTACAATAAAAGAGCGCTCCGTGTTCTTTCAACGTACTTTTACAAATCTCGGATAACGTCGCAAGCAAAGCGTTATAAAACTTTTTATATTCGGTGTCGACGCAAGAAATTTTATAGTTACCTGCCAAACCGCTTGCCATAATGCAAATGGTGTCGTTTGGAGAAGAAATTCCGTCGATATCCGACTGATTAAACGTTTCATTGACAGCGGCAGACAATGCTCTTTGCAGCATTTCCGACGAAACGGCAACGTCTGTCGTCAAAAAACACAACGCCGTCGCCATATGCGGCGAAAACCTCTTATTTCCCTTAAACACCGCTCCAATTTTGCAAGGATAGTCACCAAGCATAAAAGAAAAAGCAATTTGTTTCACGTGAAAATCTGTCGTAACGATTGCGCGGGCTACACGCAAACTCCCCTCTTCATCACCCGTAAGTCCGTTTACAAGCCCGTCTATACCGTCGATTATCCGCTCTGTCGGAAAGGCGGGCGCTACTTCGCCCGTCGAAGCAATCACGATTTCGTCACGCGATATTTTTAAGCGCTTTGCCAAAGCATCACAAATCGTTTCCGCTATTTTTTCACCGTTTTCTACACATACGTTAGCAACGCCGCTATTGACAAAAACTGCCCTTGCATACCCTTTTAAATGCTTTTGCGTGAATATGACGGGCGCGCCCTTTACCGTGTTTTGTGAATACGTACACGCCGTGGGATACCTACCGCGCGCAACAATCAGCGCAATGTCTTCTTTTTCCTCAACCGCACCATTAAGCCCGTACGCCCCGAAAATACCGACGGATACGGCGTTTGCCGTAAAACCCGCAGGCGCGCAAACACCGCCTGTTATGGGTGTAAGCAGTCTGTTTTTCTTTTTAGTACTCACAAAACTCATTCTCCAAATACGATTTCTGCCATAACGACGGTTTCATTCCGTTCGTTTATGCCCTGAACGAGATATATGCCGTCCGCGCGCTTCTCCCGATAAAAGGAAAGCGTTTCCCCCTCAAAGCATTGTTTTATGTAAGAAACGGAAAAACGTTTCAGGGTCTTTTGCGCAAGCTCTTTTACCGTAAAAACGTTGAAGCAATACTCTGCGTATCGCGTATTGTTAACGTGCATATTATGATCGTATTCAGAGTTTGCCACCGTAATCGTAAAACGGGGTGTTCCCGTACATGTAAAAGTTGGAATTTTCCATTGTACGTTTTCCAAAGTTTTCGACGTATTGTACGTAGAGTAGTCCTGTCCCTCAATCACTTTCGAGGAAAGAATTTTTCCTGACTGTATATCAATCAAACACCACCGTGAGGAAGCGTTTGCAAGCGTTTTCCCCAAACAATCGCAAAAACGGTATTCTCTACCGAAGATGACGTAAGACGGCGGCGTAGGCCAAGTTTTCAAACATATACT
>JAFTPR010000049.1 GCA_017463145.1 Clostridia bacterium | reverse complement strand
TTCCGCCGCTTCGGGCTACATATTTGCAAAGTTTGAATTTACGGGCAAAAATTTGATGTTTTCTGCACTGTTGTTTTCCATGATGATTCCCGGTGCGGTTATGATGGTATCCATGTATTTGATTTATGCAAAAATAAACTGGGTTGATACGTTGTTGCCTTTGATTGTTCCGCAGCTTTTTGGTTCGGCTAGTCTTGTGTTTGCATTTAGACAATATATGTACGGGATTCCTTCGGAACTGATTGAAGCTGCTCGTATTGACGGAGCAAATCAATTTACAGCGTTTGTAAAAATCGTATTCCCGTTGGCAACCCCCGTAATGATCGCGCATTGGCTTTTGACGTTTATGGCAGGGTATAATCAATACACCGAACCTTTGCTTTATATCTTCGACCCGAAATGGGAAACTCTGCAACTTACGCTTGCACGTTATTCGCAGACGATCGGTACAACGAACACGCCTGTCGTTATGGCGTCGGCAACAATTTCACTTATCCCTATGATTGTATTGTATGCTTGTTCACAAAAATTCTTTGCACAAGGAATTATGACGGGTGCATTAAAAGGTTGATATACGGAGAAAATCGATGAAAAAATTGAAATTAAAAGCGCTTGCATTGGCAGGATTGTTATCGTTTGGTTTTATCGCAACGAGTTGCGGTTCAAACGAACCTGATTTAAGCCAAGCAACTACGCTTTCTTGGAGTGATGGTATCAACGAGAATGGACGTTACGATAATAGCTTGTATTATCGCAACGATTTCGAATCGTTGATTTCGGCGGCAGACCCGTTCATTTTATACGACGAAGCGGACGGCGGTTGGTTCTATTTGTATTATACCGAAACGTCGGGCGGCGTTCTCGAAGGCTATCGCAGCCGTAACTTTGCCAACTGGGAGCATCTCGGCGTGATTTATCGTCGCAATTCTTCCTATTGGGCGGAAGGACGTTTTTGGGCACCGAAGGTGGTGAAAAATCCTGCTGACGGAAAGTATTATATGTATACTTGCTGTTCCGATCAGGGAAGCGAGTTTATTCCCGAAGGCACACAGCGCGCAAATAGTAGTGAGCCTAATTATGCCAGCGAAATTAAAGACGGATTATACTTGACCGTCTTGGTTGCAGATAGCCCTGCGGGACCTTTCGTGGAGTGGACGGGTATACGCGAAAACCACGTGGAATATTATCACGGTGAACCGACGGGTGTTGTGGGAGATGAAGTAACGGTGGAAAGCGGACCTATGTTCGATTTCGCCAACGCGCCCGCAGGCTGGGAAACGAATAAAGAGCATTTTGAAAATAACGGTACGAATATCTTCGCACAGCTCGACGCTTATCCGTTCTTTGATGAAAACGGGGATTTTTATCTCTATTTTATCCGTTCGCGTGATATGAACGACGAAACGGGTAAGCAAGGTCCTTGGGGCGTGAAGATGCTCGATATGGTAACGCCCGATTATACTACGCTTACGTGGCTTGCGCAACCCGGGAAGATGACGGTCGGCGGTTCGAATAGTTCGACGACGATCGACGACAAAACGGTAAACGAGGGCGTTTACGTACAACGGCATACGACGAAGAAACCCGACGGCACGGAAGTGAGTAAATATTATCTCACCTATTCTCGTGGGGGTATGGGCGGGGCGAATTATTCCGCTTGTCTTGCCGTGGCGGATTCTCCGCTTGGGTATGCGAAAGGCTCGACGGAAGCTCCTAACGGCGGTTATGTGAAACTGGAATCCAAGTACGGCAATCCCGTGCACATGATCAACGAGGGGTACGATATGTACGAGGCGACGGGGAACGCGATGTTCTTCAGCGCAGGCGGAGAAAACTTTCTTTGTTCCTTGGCAACGGTATTCAACAAAACTACGCCTACGCAAACGAGCCGTAACTTTATTATCGACAGAGTAACTTGGGATTACAACGAAGAATTGGGTTATGATATTCCCCATTCCAACGGGCCTACGCAGGCGAGTTTACAACCTACTCCCGCGATCTTTTCGGGATATAGGAATATTGCAAGCGAAGCTACCGTGTCCGCAACGAATGCGCGCGACGGAGAAAGCGTAAACGAGTTAAATGACGATTACGTTACCATTCACGCAAGGGATAACGGCAAGGAATTTTGGTCGAAGGACGGCGGAACGACGATCACGCTTGAATTCGAGGAAGCGAGAATCGTGCGTTCGATCATGGTCTATAATTCCCACGACGTATATTTTGGGTTTAAGAAAATCGACTACGTATTGCTGGAAACGGAAAACGGCGCGTACATAGCAAAGGATATTGTATACCCCGAAGAATATTTGACGGGTGACGTAACGCTTGGCGGTGCGCTTCGTCCCGGCGGCGCTGCGGTTATTGGTTTTGAAGAATTGAAAGTCAAAAAAATAACCGTTAAAATCACGGAAAAACTCTATGATATAAGTGACGTCGCAGGCGACGATTATGCGGGCGTTTGCATTTCCGAAATTCGTGTGTTGGGAAAATAAGGAGGGATCGATATGAAGAAGAAAATTAGTATAGCGATTCTTGCCTGTCTTTCCGTATGTTGTACCGCTTTGGGTGTAGCTTGCGCAAAAGAGAATGCGCTCACACCAGCTCCCGCACTTCCGTCTTATAATGAAAGTGGATTTGGCGGTACGGGTATCGTAGGCGTTCCGAGTTTGCTCGATATGGTAGGTTACGGTACGCTTAGTTCTTACGAATTCTTTGACGACGGTAGCGTTGCGCTTGCAAGTAAATTTTTTGTGCCACTGAAAAATTCAGGAACGAAAGACGGGTTCACGGCTTCGCTTACGCTTGAGCGCAACGACGGCGTATTCGATGTAATGACGGAAGCGGCAAACACGGGCGCGCTCTACGTTTTGACGGACGATACGGGAAGAGATATTTCAACGAGATACCGTATTTACGTTGTCGGCGTGGACGAGGAAACGAGTTATCTCGTTATTTCGGGCGCGGAAAAGCACGTGTACGATTCAAATTACGATTATTACGAACGTCGGTATTTGATCCCGCTTGGCGGATACTGTACGGGCGCGCCGCTTGAAATGCAAGTGGTATATTATCAAAACGCCTATTATATTACGTTGACGACGGAAGACGGAGATACCGTCTTTAAGAAAATCGACAAGGACACGGCGTTTACCGAAAATCCGAGTTATTCCTCTGAAATGAAATCGTTTTTTGAAGACGTTGAGCGTGTTTTGGGCTTGGAATCTTTGGATATGCAGGCAAAATTCTCGTCCGTTGATTTTACGCTTGGAAACGATAAAGCGCAAAGCTTGACGGGCGTGCCTCAACATACGATTACGCAAATCAATGCAACGACCGACGGCGGTACGTTGATTGTTTCTGATGAAAAACCCGATAAAGGCGAGGCGGTCACCGTAACGGTAAAACCGAACGCGGGCTATTATTTGGATACGTTTACGGTAGACGGCGAAAATCGCAAATACCGCTTATCCACAGCGGAAAACGGCGCGTATGAGTATGAACTGATCGGCGTACAAAAAGATACGACGGTGGAGGTAAGCTATGCCGCAGGCGTAGAACAGACGTACACTGTAACGGGTAGGTACGCTTACACTTCGGGTACGTATAATCCCACTACCAACGCTTTTGAAAACGTCGGCGACGAAGTTGCGGTACAGGCAGGTATTTATTCGGGAACGGCCAAGGACGGGGAATTTTCTATTGAACTTCCCAAAGGCTATTACGAAATAGAGCTTGCAAGCGAGAAATTCCCTGCGGCAAAAACCGCTTTGACGGTAGAGGGCGCGACGGATATTGGAGAAGTGCAATTCACCCGTTTGAATTTCACGGAAGGTATTTCGTATAATGCGGATGGTTCTTTGACGTTCAGCGCAAACCAAACCAACCGTTTATTTGATGAAGCGGCGGCGGACGAGGGTTTTGTCGTGAATTACACAGTGCAAGGCAGTCAGGGCGGTTGGTTCAACACGGGCGGTTTGTATATTTACAACGAAGATCTTACTTTTGATTTTATCTTCGTTTACCATTCGGGTGCGAACGCACAAATCGTATTTATTGATTCTAACTACAAATGGAACAACGGCCCGACCTATCTTACGACCCATACTTATCCCGATTGCCGAGAGAAGTTGGACGTGACCGTTATTTATTATCAAGAACAGTATCATATCATTTTAGATAACGAGTACAGATGTACGATCGATAAGAATACGAAATTGGATACTACGCAAGGTACGTTGGGCGATGATTATTTTGTAACGAAACCCCGTCAACTCGGACTTCGTAACTATGATAGTGCGGCTACGTTTACCAACGTTTCGTACGGGCTCGGTAATGCGGCGGCGTTAAAAGCAATGGAAAGATTAAATGTTTCCGTGAAAGCAAATGTAAGCACGGGCGGAGCAATCACTTTGTATAAAGGCAATGGCGAGGAAACGGAGCTTGACGCACAGCAAGCCCTTGGTGAAATCATTACGGCGGAAATTATTCCGGATAGCGGTAAAGTGATCAGTGAATTTACTGTCAACGGTAAAGATTCAAAATATCTTTTACAAGGACCTTTCAATCGGGACGGACAGGTCGTTTATAAATACAAGACAAGCGCACATAGCAACGGCTTGAATATGTATGCCGCATTTGCGGAAACGCAAACGACGTATAAGGTCACGGGTACGTACTTTTACGCGGACGGAGCATCTTCGGAAAACGTAAGCATTACGGCAAACGGCGCCTTAGGTACGGCATCAAACGGCGCGTTTGAAATTGCGTTGCCCGACGGTACGCATGTGCTTACGTTGACGGACGAAAGCGGCAGACAGGCGACCAAACAAATCACCGTGAAAGGACAAAACGTCAACGTGGGCGAGCTTGTGTTCCAAAACGTGAAATTTGTTGACGGCGCTAACGTGTCGGAAGTGGAGAACGGCTATAAGGTAACGGCGGGCTACAATCTTTTAGACAACGTTATTGCTTCGGAAGGCTTTGTTTTGAAATATACCGTAAAGGGCGTGGACAGCTCGCGTTGGTTTAATAGCGGCGCGGTATATTTTGAAATGAACGGCGTTACCTATTCGATCGTCGTTATGGCAGGCGATAGCAACCACGGCGGCGGAGGAAATGCTATTCTCGGTTTGCAACAAGGAGATTTGGGTGCAAATTCGGTGGATAACTACTATACGAATATTCCGTATACATCCACAGCGGAAGAAATGCAGGTGCAGATTGTATATTATCAAAATACTTTCTTCATCAAGCTCGGTGGATATTCGGCGTTAGCAATCTCTGCAAGTAATCGCGGATTTACAAATTCGAACTTCTACAAGGAAGGTTACCGCACGATAGGATTTAGAGCGTGGGACGAAGCGGGTACGTTCACGAATATTTCGTATGCACTCGGTAACGCCTTTGCGGAGAAGGAATTGCAAAACATGTCGTTGGATTATTCGGTGGGTAAAGCAAGTCGAACGCTTTTATTAGCAAAACCGACGGCGGCGGCAGGTGAAGGATTTGTAATGAATTTTACGCTTGGTGCTTCTACAAATTCGGGCGCATGGTTTAACAACGGTGGATTGTACGTACAGCTTGGCGACGGACGCTATCATTTTGTCACGTTCAATACGAATAATAAATCTACCTTACGCATTTCTATGTATGATTCGGTTGGAGCGCAACAAAACAATCTCTACTATAACGACGTAGCTTATACAGGTGCGGAAGCTGTTAGCGTTCAGGTAGCGTATTATAAAGGCGCATACTATATTAAATTCGGGACAACTACGTTGAAATTCGATGCCTCTACGAACTACGCATATGTCAACGAAAGTAATATATTTGATGAAACGCAAACGAGAAGTATCGGTTTTGCAGCGCGCGATTGCGCGGCAAATTTCAGCAACGTAACGTATTCGATTGGAAATACGTCGGCGAAATCTGCTGTTCAAGCTATGGGCTTTACCGTAGAATAATTTAAAATTAACGTTTCTTACGTTTAAAGAAACGAAAAAATAATACAAGGAGGAAAGAAAAATGCGTAAATTTTTGAAAGGTGTAACGCTTGGTCTTGCGCTAGTTTGTTCACTGTCCTCGCTTACAGCTTGCGGTAAAAAGGGTATGGACGCAACCACGCTGTTGACGGCAACCGACACGATTAAGGTGGCGGAAAACGAAGTCAATTTCACCGAAGCCGTAACGTCGCAGTTGTTTAAAGACGGCTATGTGGTCGCAGAAGCTGGCTTTGCCGTTTCATATACCGTAAAGGGTGATGATCCCACTTGTAATTGGATTTGTTCGGGGGGATTGTACGTTGAGCTTGACGGTTTTGAGGTGGACGTAAACGACGACGGAGAAACGGACGGGAATTTGTGGCATAATATCGTTGTGTATCAAGACCCGAAACAAAGCGTAAAGGACGCGAATGCTTGCTTGCATATCATCGAAAGTGGCGTATATTCAGTACGCACGAGAAACGAGGGCGCGGAATACGTAACGACAATGCCGTTCTCGGTGGCGTATAATCCCATCGACGTTGTGATCGCGTATTACAACGAAGCGTATTACGTTATGCTCGATAGAACGTTCAAAGTGAAATTGACTGCGGAAACAACGTTCGATCAAACGAATAAAACGCAATATTTGAACGAATTTTTTGCGCCGCGCACAAGAAAGATCGGTTTCAGATCGACCAACGCGCCCACTACGTTTACGAATATCAACGTGAATATCGGCGACGAAGCGGCGAAAGAAGCCATCAAAGATATGGGACTTAATTAAAAAATATTATATAAGGAGTATAATACGATGAAAAATGTTGTAACAAAAGGCACATATCGTTCTCCGAATTTAAAAATTTGTGAGTTCGATGAACAGGACGTCGTGAGAACGAGCAACGGCGCAGAAGTGGACTATCAACAGCAAGGCTGGGGAAGTTCTGACGCAGGTTTTGATAAGCCGTTTAATTAAGGGGGAAAAGAAGATGAAAAAGAATGTTAAAAATAGTTTATTGGCAACTCTTTCTCTTTCGGCTGTATGCGCGCTTTGCGTAGGCGTATCAAGCGTAAAGAACGCAAGTGCGGAAACGCAAGCACCCACGGCGGATATCGTCGTTGCGGGAGCGGGCGTTTACGTTGGTGGCGGCACGGAAAACGGCGTGGATAAGAGCGGTATCCGTTTCCAAGTTTTGGCGAAGAAATCGCTTGTAGAAAGCGGCGCGGAGATCGGCGCATTGCTCCTTCCTGCGGATATGACGACGGCAACAGAACTTGAAGTAGATACCGTCGTTATTCAAAACGAAGAGATCGAAGGGACGGAAACGGTTACCAACGAAACGTTGTCTGCGGAAAAATGGACTGCAAGCAGCTATACCGATTATCTGCAAACGTACGTATATTTGTATAACTTCCCCGTAAACGATTACAACCGTGAAATTTTGGCAAGCGCGTATATCAAATCGGGCGAAAACTATATTTATTCCGAAACGGTTTCCCGTTCGATGGCGTACGTTGCTTTGGCTGCGGAAAATGAAGGCGACGATAGAGCGGTTGGTTACATTAAGCAATACCACGTAAACTATTACGGCGAAGACGGCGAAACGGAAATTAGCGGCTTGGAAAACGTAGGCGTAAGATACGGTTCGTTGATCGAAAAGCCTGCTGATCCCGTAAGCGCAACGAGCAATAAAGTGTTTGCAGGCTGGTATGCAGATAAGGCTTGTACGGAAGCGTTTGATTTTACCAAAGCAGTAAAAGGCACGACGAACGTTTATTCCGGCTGGATCGACGGTTACGTTTTCACGAAGAACGGTTTCCAACTCTTTGAAGACGGTGTAGCTGCGGCAGGTACGGGTTGGACGGCAAGCGCAGTATTGAAAGGCGGTAATGTTCCCAGCTCTGATTTGAGATTGGAACGTGGCGGTATCGCTTTGAAAGCGACGTATAGCTCGGGCATAAGAAGAT
>JAFTPR010000048.1 GCA_017463145.1 Clostridia bacterium | reverse complement strand
ATGCCCGTTCGCAGGTTGCGGCTGTCTACGAAGAAGTAATGACGCGCGTCAACGGAATGGTCAAGCAAAAAGAGGGTAATCAAATCTCTCTTTTTGGCGAGTTTATCAAAGAGGAGAATATCGAAGTTAATTATCCCGATATTCCCGAATACGAAACAATGGAAAAACTCTCCAAAGAGAAATCTGTGTTGGGAGTTTACGTCAGCGGACATCCGTTTGAAAAGTTTATGCCGTATTTTAAAGACAAAACGTTTAATTGTTCTATGCTCAACGATTATACGGAGGAAGAAGAGGGCGGCGTAAAGGTGTATGCAGAACTTAAAAACGAAATGCCTGTAACGATGGGCGGTATGATTTCGGCATATAAAAAACTGAAAACCAGAACAGGTTCGTTTATGGCATTCGTTACCATCGAGGACTTGTACGGCTCGATAGAGTGTGTATGCTTTCCGAAAGTTTACGATCGTATCCGTAGTTTTTTGGAAGCGGACAAGGTTGTTTCGCTGTCTGGTAAGATTAGCATCGACGACGAGAAAGCCCCCGTTATTATTTGCGATCATATGACGGAGTTTGCCTTAAACGAGGATAACGCTACGGCAAACAATACCGTTTCACAACCGTCGTCTGTCGCTATGCCGCGCAGTGTTGAAAAGTCTGATGCGGAGAAAACGCTTTGGCTCAATGTGACAGGAATGGATGAGGCTGATTTGGATGAGCTTATGGAAACGCTGACGTTCTACGCAGGGGAAACGTCGGTAATCTTTGTGAACAACGGCAAAAAGATGCTCTGTTCGCAAAAGGTATCGCCGGGTAAAGCATTGATGGCAGAATTGGCTGGCTTTTTAAGTGAAAATTGTATAAAACTGCTGTAAAAGAAAAAAATATTAAAAAATCGGAAAATTATATTAAAATAAGTTTGTTTTTTGCGAAAGTTTTGCTATAATAATGTATGCGTGATTTTGTGGGTTACGCAAAACAGAAAAACAACGTATTATTTACGAGAGGTATAGAATGAAAAGAATCGGGTTATTGACAAGTGGCGGCGACGCGCCCGGTATGAATGCGGCAATCCGCGCGGTTGTTCGTTCGGGGCTTTATTTTGGTATGCAGGTGTACGGTATCGAACGTGGCTATGCAGGGCTTATCGAAGATAAGGTAATGCCGTTAGAAATGCGTAGCGTTTCTAATATTGTTCAACTTGGAGGTACAAAACTTCGTACGGCAAGATGTTTGGAGATGCTTACGAAAGAGGGGCAAAAACAAGCCGTTCAAACGTTGGAAAAGCACGGCATTGATGGGCTTGTAGTTATCGGGGGCGACGGTTCGTTCCGTGGGGCAAAAATTCTCAGCGACGAATACGGCGTACCGACGATCGGTATTCCCGGTACGATTGATAACGACCTTGAATATACCGATTATACTCTTGGTTTTGATACGGCGGTTAATACCTGTTTGGATATCATAAACAAACTGCGTGATACAATGACTTCGCACGAACGTGTTTCCGTTGTAGAGGTTATGGGTAGACATTGCGGAGATATCGCATTATTTAGCGGTATTGCTTCTGGTGCAGAAATTATTGTTGTTCCCGAGATTAAATTTGATATGGACGAGATTATCAACCGTATCAACCGTTCTCGCGCCAACGGCAAACATTCTAATATTATTGTTGTTGCCGAAGGTGTTATGGGAGCAGACGATTTTGCAAGACAGTTGCAGGAAAAAACGGCGTATTCCGTTCGTCCTACCTGTATTGGACACGTACAGCGTGGCGGTTCTCCGTCAATGGCGGACAGAATGTTGGCGGCGCAGTTTGGGAATAAAGCGGTACGGCTTTTAAACGACGGTATCGGTAATCGCGCGGTAGGTATTCGTGATAATAAAATTATTGATATGGATATTATCGAAGCCGTTTCAATGAAAAAGACGTTCAATCTTGAACTGTACGAAACTTTGCAAATGATTTCTATGTAAAAAAGCAAACCGCTTTTCTTTGGGAGGGCGGTTTCTTTACGGAAAATGAAAATAAACAGAAAATTTGTGGAAAAAATTTCCTTTTTTGTATTGAAAAATTCTTTTCGGTGTTATATAATATATATGGTAAGGCAACGCTATCCGATTGAAACCGTTTAAAACTCTTTCAACCCCGATAAGTTACCCTACGGTAGAATAAGGGAGAAAAATACTGAATATGATTTTAACCGTGTGTATGAGTCCTTGTACGGACGTAACGATAGAGTTGGACGCACTCAATGTCGGAAAGACGAATGTTGTCAAAAGCAAAAACGTTTCCTTTGGCGGAAAAGCTTTAAACGTAGCAATAGGCGTGGCGAGATTGGGCGGCGAGGCTTACGCGACGGGGATAATGTATAATGAAAACGGGTATATGTTTGAAAACGTACTCGACAAAGAGGGCGTTCCGTTTACTTTTGTTTGGAATAAGGGTCGAGCAAGAGAGAATTATAAATTTATAGATAACCGTTCCATGCTTACGGAGGTGAACGACGTGGGCGAGGAGATATCCAAGGAAAAGACGGCGGAAATACTTGGTATGATTCGTATGCTTTCGGCAAGAAGCAACGTCACGGTTATTTCAGGCGGGTTGCCGCGGGGCGTAGATGCTTCCTTTTACGGCAAAATGGCAAAATCGGTTTCACCCAATTCTTTAAAGGTTATCGACGCTTCGGGCGCGCGTTTGTTTTCTGCGCTTGTCGAGGGGGCAGACCTTATAAAACCGAATATCGACGAGCTTGAAAATACGCTCGGCAGACATATAGCGGATCGATCGGATATGCTTGCGGGTTGCTATGAGTTGTTGGATAGAGGCGCAAAGCGCGTATTGCTTTCCTTGGGGAAACAGGGCGCAATCATCACCGACGGAACACATAACTATTATTGTAAGAGTATGAACGTAGCTGTCAATTCGACGGTTGGCGCAGGCGACGGAATGGTTGCGGCGGCTGCTATGCAGTTAGAACAAGACGAACCGCTTTCCGAAGTGTTGCGTGCGGGTGTTGCGGCGGGTACGGCTACGGTAATGACGACAGGAAAAACTTCTTTTACAAAGGAGAAGTACGCGGAAGTTATCGCTAATTTGCACGTGGAAGAAATTTAAGAAACAGGTATACTTTTTGTTTGAATGTGCATATACTGTAATATATATCTTTTGACGCCCCAGAAAAGTGGGGAAAACCGCTTTTTTTGGGAGAAGTGGACAGTCGGAAAAGGCGCACCGCTTACAGTAAAAGAAACAACGTAAGAAAAAAGTAATGCGCCCTTTTGGGCGTATTATGAGGAGGTATTATGACTTTTAAAGAACGTCAAGCAAAATTTGACGACGTAAAATGGTTTGACAGTATTCAGGAAGGCGCGGATAAATGCGGGAGTTATACGTTTTGTACGCAATGCCGTAAAAGCGAGCCGTATCCTTGCGCGCGTGCAATGCATAGATTTGCCAACGGATTCGTGCGTGTGGCGCAGATTCGTCGTAAGGCGTAAGAAAGAGCGTAATAAAGATACGCAAACGGAGCTTTTATGAAAAAGACGGAAAAAATAATTTCGGCGCTGCTTACAATCGCATTGGGTGTATTGCTGATTGTGCTTAAAGGAAATATTATAAGTATTTTAATGACGGTGCTTGGCGTAGGGCTTGTCGTTTTCGGTATATTGGATTTAATCAATAAGCTGATTCCTCCTGCCGTAACAAAGATTGTTGTCGGTGTAGTTGTCATTTTATGCGGATGGCTGATTGTTTCGGCGGTCTTATACGTACTCGCGGCACTGCTTTTGATTGCAGGGATACTGCTTTTATATGAGAAAATCAAAAACCGTGTGGTTTGTTCTACGCTTTGGTATACCATATGCGAATACGCCGTGCCCGCTGTATTTCTTATCATTGGTTCACTCTTGTTGTTTAATCAAGGAAACACGGTGGTTTGGGTATTCATTTTGAGTGGAATCTTCACGATTGTCGAGGGTGGTCTATTGCTCATAAGTGCATTTGGTGACGACTAAATTTAACATAGAAATCGAAACGTCTTGTGTTTTACAAGGCGTTTTTTGTTGTTTCTAAGTTTTTGTTTTTAAAAAGATAAAAATTTATCGATTTAACGATTTATTTTTTTGTTGCTTTGCGGTTATCCGTTTGTTATTCGCTTGAAAATGTGTTATAATAGAATAGTATGAATGGGGTATAACGCTGTTCGTACTACAAAAGAGGTATAAAATAAAAAACGGAGATAAAACAATGAACAACAAAGTTACTATCATCGGTGCAGGTTCGGTTGGCGCAACCGTTGCTTACACGCTTGTTGCCACGGGTTCTGTTGCAGAGATCGTTTTGATTGACGTCAACGAAGCAAAGGCGAAAGGCGAGGCGCTTGATATCAGACAAGCTACCCCGTATCTTTCCCCCGCAAAAATTTACTTCGGTACGTATGAAGATGCGGTGGGGTCGGATATCGTTATCGTTACGTCGGGCGTGGGGAGAAAACCCGGTCAATCCCGTATTGACCTTACACAGACGAACGTCAATATTCTCAAATCGATCGCGCCGCAAATCGTGAAATACGTGCCCGACGCATTGTATCTTTTCGTGGCGAACCCCGTGGACATTCTTACGTATGTATTTTGTAAGATTACGGGTGTTCCCAAGAACCGTGTAATCGGTACGGGTACGACACTTGACAGTATCCGTCTTAGAACACGTCTTTCGGAGTTGTATTCCGTAAACCAAAAACAAGTTCATGCATACGTTCTTGGTGAGCACGGCGATTCCTCATTCGTGGCTTGGTCCACGGCGGATATTTCCGGCGTTCCTCTTGCAGAGTATGAAAATACTCTTACGGATAAGAGCGTTTTAAAGGTGCTGCCTTACACGCACGAAGAAGTAGAGGAATACGTTAAAAAATCAGGTGGACAGATTATTGCGGGTAAAGGCGCAACGTTCTACGGTATTGCGGCTTGCGTAACGCAAATCGTCAACAGTATCTATTCCAGCGCTTATACAATTTTGCCCGTATCTACCGTTCTCGACGGCGAGTACGGCATTTCCGACGTTGCGCTTTCTACGCTCTGCGCGATTGGAAACGACGGGATTGTCACCACGCTTACCCCTAAGCTTTCGGATGCTGAAATGGAAAAAATGAAGCATAGCGCAGAAGTTCTCAAAGGCGTTATTGCACAAATCGAAATTTAAAACGGAGTGCTTAAGATGGAATACCGTATTGAAAAAGACACAATGGGCGAAATGCAAGTTCCCGCAGACAGATATTGGGCGGCGCAAACGCAGAGAAGTTTTCAAAACTTCCGTATCGGCGACGAGGTTATGCCTCGTGAGATTACACGCGCGTTTGGTATCTTGAAGAAAGCGGCTGCGCTTGCCAATTACAAGCTTGGCAAGCTTCCCGAAGAGAAAAAGAATGCAATAGCTACTGCTTGCGACGAAGTGATTGCAGGAACGCTTAATTCGCATTTCCCGCTTGTTGTTTGGCAGACGGGTAGCGGTACGCAATCGAATATGAATGCGAATGAGGTTATTGCCAATCGCGGCAACGAAATAGCTGGCAAAAAACTTTTACACCCTAACGACGATATCAATAAGAGCCAAAGTTCTAACGATACTTTCCCTACGGCTATGCATATTGCGGCTGTTATGGCAATAGAAGATAACCTCTTCCCTGCTATGGATACGCTGATTGCAACGTTGCAACGTTTGGAAGCGGAAAACGAGGGGATTGTCAAAAGCGGTAGAACGCATTTGCAAGACGCTGTTCCTATCGCATTCTCGCAAGAAATCAGCGGTTGGAGAAATATGGTCGAGAAAACCAAAGCGCAACTTACGCTTGCTCTCGGCGGGTTAAAAGAGCTCGCGCTCGGCGGTACGGCTGTTGGTACAGGTTTAAATGCGCCTAAAGGATTTGCGGAAGAAGTGGCGGCGCAAGTAAGCGAACTGACGGGTAAAAAATTTGTTACGGCAGAAAATAAATATCACGCTTTGACGGCGAAAGACGAGCTTGTTTTTGCACACGGAGCGTTGAAAGCGTTGGCGTGCAACCTTATGAAAATTGCCAACGACGTTCGTTGGCTTGCCAGCGGTCCTCGTGACGGACTCGGTGAAATTTTCATTCCCGAAAACGAACCCGGTTCTTCCATTATGCCGGGTAAAGTAAACCCTACGCAATGTGAATCTATGACGATGGTTGCTGTGCAGGTTATGGCAAACGACGTTGCGGTCGGCGTAGGCGCGTCGCAGGGCAATTTTGAGTTGAACGTGTTTATGCCTGTAATTATCTATAATTTCCTGCAATCGGTTCGTCTTCTTGCGGACGGTATCGTATCGTTTGAAAAGAACTGCGTAACGGGTATTAAGGCAAACAAGGAAAAGATGAAACATAATCTTTATAATTCCTTGATGTTGGTAACGGCATTGAATCCGTATATCGGTTACGAAAACGCGGCAAAAACGGCAAAGAAAGCATACAAGGAAAATATTTCTTTGAAAGAAGCTTGCGTGGCGCTTGGATTCTTGACGGCGGAAAAATTTGACGAAGTATTCCGCCCTGAAGAGATGGCGTATCCGCAGAAATAAAGTGTATATCAAAGGTAAATAAGGTAGCGTATAGATATGAAAATCAGTTACTATCCCGGCTGTACGCTCAAAACAAAAGCGAAAGATCTTGACGTAACGGCTCGTCTTTGCGCAAAAGCTTTGGGTGTAGAAATGGAAGAAATCGAGAATTGGCAATGTTGCGGCGCGGTGTACCCGATGGGTACGGATGAGATTGCAACGAAACTTTCGGCGGTTCGCGCATTGGATTACGCCAAGCATAACGGCGGTAAGCTATTAACGCTTTGTTCTGCTTGTCACAACGTGATAAAGCGTACTAATGAGGATATGAAAACGAACGACGATATTCGTTTCCGAGCAAACAATTATTTGCAACTTGACGAGCCGTACGGCGGTGAAACGGAGGTTATCCATTATCTTGAAATGCTGAAAAATCTTGT
This sequence comes from Clostridia bacterium, assembly GCA_017463145.1. GTDB lineage: Bacteria > Bacillota > Clostridia > Christensenellales > Borkfalkiaceae > Scatosoma. The sequence continues at coordinate 1,525 of JAFTPR010000048.1, read as the reverse complement.
TGGATTTGATGCTATCAAGAAAGCGGTGAAAAAACCGTTAAATCGCAAAATCGGCGCTTACTACGGGTGCTTGTTGCTTCGGCCGAGTGGCGTGATGGCTTTCGATAATCCCGAAAACCCTACGATCATTGAGGACTTTATCCGCGCGATTGGCGGTACGCCCGTCGTATATCCTTTCCGTAACGAATGTTGCGGAGCGTACGTAGCTTTGAAAAACGGCGAATTGCCCAAGCAAAAAAGCCGTAAGGTACTTACAAGCGCAAAAGAAAAAGGCGCGGAAGAAGTGATTACCGCTTGTCCGCTTTGTCTGTATAATTTACAGGTAAACGGCGAGGGGATACTTCCCGTGAAATACTTTACCGAGCTTTTGGCAGAAGCATTGGGGGTACAGGCATGACGAACGAAGAATACGTAGAAAGCATTGTAAGGATTAGCGGAACGGACGTTCGTAAATGTATGAAATGCGGTAAATGCTCTGGGCGTTGCCCTGCGTTCCACGATATGGATATCAAGCCGCATCAGTTCGTTACGTTATTGGGAAAAGGTAAAATAGAGGTTCTTTTGGAAAGCAAAGCAATTTGGAATTGTTTGTCTTGTATGGCTTGCGTGGAACGTTGTCCGCGCGGGGTAGCGCCTGCGGCAGTAGTCGAAGCCGTGCGCGATACGGTTGTTCGTATGCAAAACAACAACGGCATCAAAGCAGAGGATATTCCGCCGATCGTCGACGAGCTTATCCCGCAACAGTTGCTTGTCAGTGCATACAGAAAGTATAATAAGTAATAAAAAATCAAAAGAAAGAGAGTAAATAACAATGCAAAGAATAGGTGTTTTTATTTGTTGGTGCGGAAGCAATATCGCGGCAACGGTAGACGTGGAAAAGGTTGCTCAGGTTATCAAGAATGAGCCGGGCGTCGTATACGCTACCAATTACCAATATATGTGTTCCGAAAACGGTCAACAGCTTATCAAACAGGCGATTAAAGAGCACAATCTCACGGGTATCGTTGTGGGGGCTTGTTCGCCGAGAATGCACGAAGCTACTTTCCGTAAAGCGGCAGAGGCGGCAGGGCTTAACCCTTATATGGTAGAAATTGCAAATATTCGCGAACATTGTTCGTGGATACATAAGGATATGGAAGAAGCAACTGAAAAGGCAGTTGTCCTCGTCCGTACCGCGATTGCAAAAGTTAAGCTTAACGCGCCTCTTATGGCAGGCGAAAGCCCCGTTGTGAAACGCGCCCTCGTTATCGGTGGCGGTATTGCAGGTATTCAAGCTGCGCTTGATATTGCAGATGCGGGTTTTGAAGTCGATATTGTCGAAAAGAACGCTACGATCGGCGGCAGAATGGCACAGATCGACAAGACGTTCCCTACCCTCGACTGTTCGGCTTGTATTTTGACGCCCAAAATGGTGGATTGCGCGCAACACGAAAAGATCGATATCCTTTCCTATTCGGAAGTAGAGGCTGTACAAGGATTTGTTGGGAATTTCAACGTGACCATTCGCCGCAAAGCGAGATATGTT
>JAFTPR010000047.1 GCA_017463145.1 Clostridia bacterium | reverse complement strand
AGGATACAATGCGTAGTTCTGGAATACCATTGCGATATCTCTGTCCTTGGGAACGACGTCGTTCACAAGCTTACCGTCGATATAAAGCTCGCCCGAAGAAATTTATTCAAGGCCCGCGATCATACGGAGCGTGGTTGATTTACCGCAACCGGAAGGCCCTACGAGAACGATAAATTCTTTATCTCTGATATCCAAACAGAAATCGAATACCGCCTGTACGCCGGAAGGGTATACTTTGTTAATGCCTTTCAGCAAAAGTCCTGACATAATTTTCTCCTCCAATGAGTTGTCATATATTTCGATACTATTATTTTACTACATTTCCAAAAAAATTACAATAGACAAAATAAACAAACTTGTCCCGCCCTATTGTATACTTTGCACAAGTTTTGAAAATACGTTGCTTTTCGTCTTTCTCTATCCGTTTTTTCGTTTTTTCAGCCAAAACCCAATAAAAAATATCCCCATGACTGCCCCAATAAGCGCAATTACAATCTCTACGTGCGTTTGTTTACTCCCGTCGCTTTGTCCATACTTTTTTATTTGCGGTGCATTAGAAGAACTTATCACAAAATAACTATCTGCTTCTATATGTTCCGTTTCATAAAATCCGTTCTTAAAATACGGCTTCCCCTCAACAACGTAAGGTAAACAAGCCGTTGTTCTTATTTGCACCGTATACGGGTATACTTGCGGGTACGCTGTCAACGTTCTAACAGTATACGTTGTCGGTTTGTAAGCCCCGTTTTTCATCGGTTTTGCAAAACCTTTGCAGACAACCTTTGCCCTTGCAAGAGGAAGCGGAATCTGCAACAAGCATAACACTTCTCCGTCAACACTACCAAGCCAATCGGACAACGACACAACTTTCTCTTCACAATATTTATTAAAACGGCTATAAAGATATTCTTTTATACGTTGTTCTTCCGTTTCCACCATATCTTCAAATAATCCAATCGCATAAAAGTCCACAAATTCCCGATACGATATGGTTTTCTTTGCATAAGTAATATCGCTTTGTATTTCTGCAAGCTCCCCTCCTGTTGAAAATATCCGATATGGCGCAACCCCGCTTCCGCTGATTGTATACCCCGTTCCGTCATAAGAATAACGGTTTGCCATACCAAAAAACACGCTTTGCCCGTCACGTTTCACAAAATGCACTTCGGGCAAACCCGAAAACTCATATAAAATGCCGTTTTGGTTGTCTAATTCTGGTGAATATACCTCCGTCAATGCACTTTGAATATCAACATATTCGCCAAATATTGCCAACGGCTTATCCCCATATAATATTTTCGATTTTATCTCCTCGCCGTCTATTGTAACCTCTATTTTGTCAAGTTCCGAAAGCTTTGCAAGTACGGGATATTCCAAAACGGCGTCTGTGCTTACAGACGATATTATGTATTCGTCCGTCACGCCGATTTGATCCCCGTTATACCCAGAAAAATCATATATCGTGTTACGCCGAACAATACTCGCTTTTTCGCCACGGACATAAGCCGAGCAATACGGACTTATCGATAAATCAAAGGCTTGGGCATTTATTTTTCTTATGCTTACATTCGATACTACCAGAAATATCACGCCCATCAGCACAAATATTTTTTTCATAATCATTCCTCGCAAACGTTAATAATCAACTTCTTTTGATTCTTAGCATAAGAATACGCTATACGCGTACCACTTTTTCCCTTTTTCAAAGCATATTTTTCTTCGTAATACACAACGACAATGTCGCTTTTTTCTATCATTTCCCGATTTCGTTGAACATACGAAGCCGTCCCCGCACGCTCAACTCGCATAGGCATATATGTTGCATCATAAAGTTCCAAGAGATATTCTTCATATTCTTTTCTTAATAGGGGATATACAGCTCTTACGTAAACGCGTTTAACGGCGGGATACGCCTCTTTCAATCGTGTAACAATGTTTAACGCCATATCATCAAACTCACTTTTACTACCGAATAAAAAAGTTTGCACATTTTGAGTAACAATTAACCCCTCGACAACATCTTTCAATGTCTTCTCCAACGTTGCCGTTTTGTTTATACGCCTATGCCCAATGAAACAACAAATTTTCTCTATACCGTTTCCCATAGTAGACCTTTTACTAAAATTATATCCATTTTTTTAGTTACTGTTTTGATTTTCTGCACCTATATTAACAAAAAAATAAAATATGATAATAAGGAAGTTGCTGATTGGATTTTGTGCAACTATTATTTTTAAGGTTTCCAAGTATGGCTATTTCCAATATATTTCAAAAGAGAATATCGGAGTTTGTGGACGATTCAGAGCTTGCGCCCGCCGAATTAACAAGGCGAATCGATATCGACCCGCGAGCTTTTATGCTTGCCCTGCAATACGGCATTATCCCCACGCCCCGCATTTTAATACGAATCGCCGATTATTTTAAAACTTCCGTCGCCTATTTATTGGGAACAACGAACGAAGAGATTTTTTACCCCGCAGATACTGCTTCCGACTTCTTTTTGAGAATTCAACAATTATGTTCGGAGAAAAACGTCAGCTATTACAGAGTAGCAAAACAATGTCATTTTGATAAAGGATATATTTCTAGGTGGATCAAGCAAAAATACTTTCCGTCTTGGGAGCTGTTGGATATCCTTGCCGACTACTTTAAAGTATCGCTCGACTATCTTTTAGGACGTACCGACGAGAGAGATTAACGTAACACTTACCAAAAAAACCGTTTCCGCCGAAACGGTTTTTTGTTTAAAAAATGCCGCCTCTTGCGAGGACGGCACCGTAGCACATATACCGTCCGTTAAGATTGCAACATCGTCTACTAAGCCCAAAAGGATTTTTGTAAACACGAATCGGATATAGCCCTACCACAGGGTATATCCTTTTAGGCAAAAAAATATCCGTAGCACAATGTTGCATATTTATTATACGCAATTTTTTATACAATGTCAACGGTTTTTGTAAATAAAAAATCGGTTACACTTGACTTTTCGGCGTAAGCGATATATAATATATATGAAGAAAAACGATAAAGGAGTTTTTATGTCCGTTACAGAAAGATTTATCCGTTACGTACAAATCGACACGCAATCGAACGGCGAAACGGGAACACACCCCTCCACAAAAAAACAATTCGACCTTGCCCACCTCCTTGCAAAGGAACTGCAAGCGCTCGGCGCAAGCGGCGTAAAGGTAGACGAGCATTGTTACGTATATGCCCATATCCCCGCAAACAGCGAAAACCTGCCCGCGCTTGGTTTTATCGCCCATCTCGACACCGAGCCTGTATGTTCGGGAAAGAACGTTTGTCCCACCCGTGTACGCTATGAAGGCGGCGATATCCGTTTAAAAAACGGAAAAATTCTTTCGGGAAATGAGTTTCGTGTCCTTCGTGATTACGTTGGACAGGAGTTGCTCGTTACAGACGGCAACACACTACTTGGCGCAGATGATAAGGCAGGCATTGCGGAAATTATGACGGCGATCGAATACGTGCTTTCCCACCCCGAAATCAAGCACGGCAAAATCGGCATAGCCTTTACGCCCGACGAAGAAATAGGCGAAGGCGCTTCTCTATTCGACGTAGCGGGTTTCGGTTGCGATTTTGCCTATACCGTCGACGGCGAACAACTCGGCGAGTTGGGCTATGAAACGTTCAACGCCGCAGAAGCAAAAATCAAACTCACAGGAAAGAATATCCACCCCGGCGTAGCCAAGGGCAAAATGATAAACTGTTCCCTGATTGTCGGTGACTTCCTTGCCGCGCTTCCCGCAAACGAAATACCCGCCGCCACCGAGGGCAAAGAGGGTTTTTACCACGTAACGGGCGTACGCTCGGAAGTAGAAAGCGGAGAAATTTCTTTAATCATTCGTGACCACGATATGGAAAAATTCCAAGCCCGCAAAGCGTATATACAAACCGTTTGCGACTCGTTAGCCGAAAAATACGGAAAGCAAGCCGTTTCTCTTACCTTGCGCGACCAATACTATAACTGTCTGGAAAAAATCAAGGAACATTTCCACCTGATCGAAAATGCAAGAACGGCGTACGCGCAAGCAGGCGTACCCGTTTTGGAAGCCCCCGTGCGCGGCGGCACAGACGGATGCACGCTCTCGTTTATGGGCTTGCCCTGCCCGAATCTGTTCACAGGCGGACATAATGCGCACTCTGTTTTGGAGTATATTCCTATTCCGTCTATGGAAAAAGCGGTTGAGGTAATCTGTAACCTCATAAAAATCTACGGCAACAACCAATAAAATCAGATACAACTAAAAAAGCGCGCTATACCAAACGTATAGCGCGCCTATTTTTATCTTTGTCAAAGTTTTTATTTTATTACATTTTTTCAAACTTTTCCACGTTCGTTACGAACACGGTAGCCCCGCCGACAAGCACTTCTGTTTTGTAATACCCAAACGCAGGCACGCCTGCATTTACAACGGAAGCCATAGGTTCCATACGCTGCGCGCAATGCTTGCGGATTATTTCAACCGCTTCATCCACCCGCTCGTCGTCCGTACCGATCAACAGCGTGACGTTGCCTGAATTTAAAAAACCGCCCGTCGTTGCCATTTTGGTAAACGCAAAGCTACATTCCGTCAAAGCGTCACACACTTCACCCGCATCCTTTCTGTTTACAATAGCCGTAATCATTTTCATATGCTATACCCCTCTTGATTGTTTTTTGATTTTCACACAAAAGTCATTGTTACAGGCAACATAGCCAAGTATTAAAACGTATATACGTCGTGTTAAGGCAAGGTTTTGCCCGTTGCAAGATACAAGGAATACCATTCTTCCCGCGTCAGGTCAATATCCGCAGCCTTGCAAAGCGACTGCATACGTTCAGGCGAAGTAGTACCCGTCACCGCTTGCATTTTAGCAGGATGACGGAGTATCCACGCAAGCGCAATCGCCGCAGGAGTGCAGTCGTATTTTTCTGCAAGAGTATTCAACTTTTCATTGAGCGCAGGGAACCGTTCGTCCCCAACGAACACGCCCTCAAACCAACCCCATTGCAGAGGCGACCAAGCTTGCAGCGTGATACCTTTTTCCCGGCAGTATTCGAGCGCGTCGCCCGCGCGGGTGGTAGCTTCGTCTTTACCCGTATTTACGTTCAAACCCACGTCCACGAGCGCCGTATGTCCAAGCGAGAATTGCATTTGATCAACGGCGATTTTCACCCCGCAAGAACGGAGCATACGCATTTGAGCCGCGGAAAAATTGCTTACGCCGAACGCGCGAACCTTGCCGCTTTCTTTCAGCCTTGCAAACGCCTCGGCAATCTCTTCACCTTCCATCAGCGTATCGGGACGGTGCAACAACAAAATATCGATATATTCCATTTTCAAGCGTTGCAAGCTGCCGTCCACCGAATTGAGTATATGTTCTTTGGAAAAATCGTACCATTTGCCGGCGTCCGAACGGCGTATACCGCACTTAGTCTGTACAAAATAATCTTCCCTTGTCAGCCCCAAATCCTTAACAGCCACACCGAACACTTTTTCGCTGTCGCCGCCACCGTAGATATCGGCAAGGTCGAATGCATTCACCCCCGCCCGTACCGCCTCAACAATAAGCGATTCCGTTTGCGGCAAAGGCTTATCACCGATACGCATACAGCCTACCATTATCCTTGAAAGATTCATTTCACCGATATTGCAATATTTCATAGTTTTCTCCCTTTTTATATATTATAGCATATTTTTCCTTTTTTGTCAATCATACAAACAAAAAAAACACGTCATTCCTTGAACGGCGCGTAATATTCCGCCCCGCGCCTTGTTTCCACTCTGCCTTGCATATAGTCCACAAGTCCGCTTACAAACGTTTCCTCATCTGCCTTTTTAACGGCAATCGCAAAAGTAACGTTTGCACCGTAATCGCAAGAAAGCAGGGAGCAGGGATGCGACGAAACGTATTTTTGTATGCCGTCAATACCCGCATAATCGACCGTGAGCGAGTATTCTACGCACATTTCCAAGACACGAATATCCGCCCCGTCCAGATTTTCGGCAACGCAAGAGGAATACGCGCGGACAAGCCCGCCAGCCCCCAATTTAATACCGCCGAAATACCGAATAACCGCCACAGCCGTTTCATAAAGTTTTTTGGCTTTGAGTACTTCGAGCATAGGAACGCCTGCCGTACCCTGCGGTTCGCCCCCGTCGGAAAAACGTTGTAAATTCCCCGTTTTATCCGCAATAAAAGCATAGCATATATGCGTACACATTGTATGCTTTGCGCGGACTTCCGCAAGAAATGTTCGCGCCTCTTCTTCACTTTCCACGTGCGCGGAATAGGTAAAGAAACGGGACTTTTCTATCGTTTTTTCACTTTCGTGCGGCGCGTACACCGTGCGAACGGATTTTTCCATACTCTTCCTTTCTAAAAAGGCGGTATAATACCGCCTTTCCGTTTATTTTACAATAATTTTCAAATGTACTTTTTTGCCCTTATGCAGAACAAATTCCTTGGCGGGGATAGGCATATTTGCATCCGTTACCTTGGTTTCGTCCACAGAAACGCCGCCCTGCTCAATCAGTCTACGCGCTTCGCCCTTAGATTTCGCCACGCCCGAAAGCACCATGGCATCTACGACCGTCGCCGCGCCCTCAACCTCTTTTGCAAGCATCTCGCCGCCGTCGCCGCCGAATGCGGATTTTGCCTGCGTCTGCGCCGTCGTTGCTTTCTCTTCGCCGTGCACCTCTTTCGTCAACTCGTACGCAAGAACTTCTTTCGCCTTGTTCATGCGCTCGTCCTTGTAGCGGCAAAGCTCTTCAATTTGTTCAAGCGGGAGGAACGTGAGCAATTTCATACATTTTTCAACGTCCTCGTCGTTGATATTTCTCCAATACTGATAAAACTCGTACGGGGTCGTTTTATTTTCGTCCAACCACACCGCGCCTTTCGCCGTCTTACCCATTTTCTTGCCGTCGGAGGTAGTCAACAGCGTAAACGTCATAGCGTATGCGGGCTTTTGTTCCTTGATACGAATGAGGTTCGCGCCCGCAAGAATATTGTTCCATTGGTCGTCGCCGCCAAGCTCCAACTGACAGCCGTACTTCCTATACAGAACAAGGAAATCGTACGCCTGCATCAACATATAGTTAAATTCGAGAAAGGAAAGTCCTCTTTCTAAACGCTGTTTGAAACATTCTGCCGTCAACATTCTGTTTACGGAGAAATGCGCCCCGATCTCCCGCAAGAAATCGATATAATTCAAATCGAGCAGCCAATCCCCGTTGTCAACGATAATTGCCGCATTTTCGCCCTCAAAGCTGACGAATTTAGACATTTGCTTTTTGAAACATTCGACGTTGTGGCGAATGGTGTCTTTCGTCATCATAGAACGCATATCCGTTCTGCCCGACGGGTCCCCGATCATCGCCGTACCGCCGCCGATCAAAATAATGGGCTTATGCCCCGCTTGTTGCATATGGTGCATTGCAATAAGCTGCATAAAATGCCCTACGTGCAAGGAGTCTGCCGTGGGGTCGAACCCAATATAAAACGCCACGCTTTCCTTTTCAAGTTTTTCGTAAAGTTCCTCTTCAAAAACCGTCTGTTTTACAAAGCCTCTCGCTTTCAGCGTGTCCATTACGTTTGCCATATTACTACCTTCCTATATTATATGGATTGTATTATATGCTATTTTGCGCCGAATGTCAAGCGTTTTAACCGCAAACCTCAGAAAACAAGCTCTTTTGCCGCCGCTTGCGGCAAAACGTCCCCTACCCCGATAATAACCGTCAAGTCCTTGTAAAAACTTTGCAAGCTCTCCTCTTTCGTCCGCATAAGCATACGGCAGATCTCCGCATTGATTGCGTTTTCCCGTTTTTGCCGCAATGCCTCCGTTCTTTTTTCTTCCGTAATTGCAATCGCCGTCATATCTTTCTCCCTTTTTTAATTTTCTACGCATAGTATAGCACGTAAAACTTGACAAATTTAGTCAAGTATGATAAAATATTTTAAAAAAACGGAGATATTTTTATGAAATTCGTAATTTTAGTGCAAATGCTGTTCGAGCTTTTGGCAAAACGCAAAGTGACCGCGCCCTATTTAGCGAGAAAATACGAACTTTCCGAACGGACGGTGTACCGCTACGTAGACGCGCTTTCCCTTGCTGTGCCCGTATTCGTCAAACGGGGACGGGAGGGCGGAATATACATTTCGGACACGTTCAAGCTTCCCGTAGGCTTTATGACGAAAGAAGAATATGAAGCGACCATTGAAGCGTTGGTACTCGCATACGCGCAAATCCCCGAGGAACGGTTTTTGGAAGCAAAGCATAAAATTTCCGCGCAGCTCAAATCGGAAACACGCGACCTTGCGCTTTCAGGCGAAGTGGGAGCGATTCTCGTAGACGGCAGCACGTGGGGAGATACGCGCTCCTTTGCGGACAAACTGAAACTGTTTGAGCAAAGCATAAAGGAGCGGGAAGTCCTTGAAATCGAATACAACGCGCGCACGGGCGACAAGACGAAACGGCGTATCGAACCGCACGTACTCGTATTCAAACAGGGCGTTTGGTACACGTACGCATTCTGTCACAAACAACGCGCGTTCCGACTGTTCCGTATCGGGCGTATCGTTTCCACGCTCCGCACGGGAGAAACCTTCCAAAAACGTCCGTTCAAACGGGAAGATATCCCCCTGAACTACTGGACAAACGACACGGCAAGCGTTGACGCGCGCTTTGAAATATCCGAAAAAGCGTTTGCCGACGCGCAGGATTGGCTCGGCGACGAAAACTTAACGCTAATCAGCGGGAAATGGTATGCGGACGTTACCTTGCCCGACGACGACGGCTTGGTTCGCAAAATACTTTCTCTTGGCGCGGGCGTAAAAGTGCTTTCCCCTGCGGCTTTGAAAGAGCGGGTTGCCAAAGAGGCAGCCGCCATTGCGCAAACTTATCTGTAAACTTTTACGGCGAACGGTTGCGTTTGCCGTTTTTTTTGGAATATCACGCGGAAACGCCGTCTATAATAATACTATGAGAAAAGTATTGTTTACGGGCGGTGGAAGCGCAGGGCATACCGTTCCCAACCTCGCCATTATCGAAGAATTACTCCGCTACGGCGACACGGAAACGTGTTATATCGGTACGGACGGAATAGAAAAAGAGCTTGTAAAAGATTGGAAAATCCCTTACTATACAATCGAGTGTCCCAAGCTCGTTCGCTCCCTTTCCGCTTGGAAGCAGAATTTAAAAATCCCCGTTGCATTTCTGCGCGCGGTGAAGCAAGCAAAAGCGGGCTTACGCTTGTTTCAGCCAGATATCGTATTCTCCAAAGGCGGGTACGTGGCATTACCCGTCGTTTTTGCCGCAAAGAGTCTGAAAATCCCCTGTATCGCCCACGAAAGCGATTATTCTCCGGGGCTTGCCAACCGCATTTCCGCGCGACGTTGCGAAACGGTGTTTACATCCTTTCCCGAAACGGCGAAAAAGCTCCGACACGGCAAGTACAGCGGCGCGCCCCTCCGTCGCGCGCTTCTCACCGCCTCCAAAACGCAATCGAGAAGAAACCTCGGTATTCCCCAAAACGCAAACGTTTTGCTTGTATTCGGCGGCGGCAGCGGCAGCCGCGCAGTCAACAACGCCATATTTGAGCATTTAAAAACGCTGACAAAACGCTACTTCATTCTGCACGTTTGCGGAAAAGGCAATTTGCCTGCATACGAGCCTGAAAATTACAGGGCGTTTGAATACCACCCCGCCATAGGCGAATTGTACGCCGCCGCCGATTGTTTGGTTTCAAGGGCGGGCGCAGGCGCGGTGTTCGAGGCGATTGCTTTAAAAAAGCCCACGCTGTTTATCCCGCTCGAAGGTCCTACCCGCGGCGATCAGTTACAAAATGCCAAGTACTTTGCCGACAAGGGTTTATGCCGCATATTACGCCAACGCGACCTTGCGAATCTCCCCCAAGCAATCGATACGCTGTTTGCTGACAAGGCGCTAAAAAACAGGCTGTTGCAAAGTGATTTTCACGCAGGAAACGCCGTCATTTTGAATGTGCTCCGAGGCGAGCAATGAACCGTTTCCACGAATACACCCTACCGCCTTATCCCAAAAAAAAGAAACGCCGTTTTCTCAAACGGCGCGTCTTTTACGTCCTGTTTTCCACCGTCCTTTTGACGGTGTTCCTTTTTATGTATTTTCAACGCAACGTCACCCGCGTACTCATTTCTATCAGCGAAGCGACTATGCGCGCAAGCACGACGATTGCCGTCAACGACGCGGTGTATTACACACTCTCCGACGAAATGCGCTATGAAGATCTTGTCAACATTTCCCGCAACGAAGCAGGGGATATTATCGCCGTTTCCACCAATCCGCTCAAAATCAACAAAATAGCGCGAGATACCGCCTCTATCTCCCAATCCAACCTCAAAAACCTCAGTTTAAACGGTATACCCATTCCCTTAGGCGCATTGACGGGTATAGAGGCGTTTGCGGGTTTAGGTCCAAGCATACATTTCCGTATCATTCCCGTCAGCAGCGTTTCCTGCGATTTCACTTCTACGTTTGAAAGCGTGGGAATCAACCAAACGAAACATTCTATCTATCTTAACGTGATTGCGGATATCAGTATCGTTATGCCTTCCCGTACGGAGAATTTCGCCGTGCTTACGGAAATACTCGTAGGCGAATCCGTTATCGTCGGCGCAATTCCCGATACGTACTTGCAATCGGACATTTTTGGTTCAAAACCCGACCTTTCGCCTTAATTCTTTTTGGATTTGGAGCGGAAAACAAGCGCCATTAAAAAGGAGAACACGACCGCCGCCGTAATACCCGCGCTCGCCGCCGCAAGCGCGCCCGTAAACGCGCCAAACAGCCCCTTTTGCGCGCCGCGTATCGCGCCGTTGGCAAGCAGATATCCAAATCCCGAAATAGGTACGGTTGCGCCCGCGCCCGCAAAATCCACAAGGTATTGATATAAGCCCAAACCCTGTAAACCTACGCCAATCAGCATAAACGTAACAAGAATTTTCCCCGCCGTAAGGTCGGTGAAATTGATTACGACCTGCGCAACGGCACAAATAAGTCCGCCTACCGTAAACGCCTTTATAAACCCCCAAACTATCTGTACGTATTGTTCAAACATCTTCTTCCCTCACAATAAAATTTTGCGTTATTTTTCGCTTTTTATACAGGCGTAAATATTGCAAAATTTTACGTTTTATTGTATAATAGAAAAGAGGTGAAAGTATGAGCAACTGCATTGAAGCAATCACACAAAAATATCCAGTACTGACGGAAAGCGAAAAGAAGATAGCAACCGTACTACTCAAAGACGCGCAAGCGCGGCTTTTAAGCGCGCAGGCATTGTCTGCGCGGGCGGCGGTGAGTATCGCCACCGTTTCCCGTTTCTGTAAACGGTTGGGCTATGCTTCCTATAAAGAATTGCAGCTTGCGCTTGCAAGCCGCACAACGGAAAGCGTTCTCGATATTTCAGATGCAGACGACTTTGTCGAATCGCTGGCAATAGCGGAAGCGGAAACCGTACGCCTCACCGCCGCAAATTTGGACAAGCGTTTGTTGGATACAATAGCCAATCTGCTTTTCCGCGCGGAAAAAATACTCTTTTTCGGTATGGGTACGGCATACGCCGCAGGGTTAGACGCGTCCTTGAAATTCAAACGCTTACAAAAGATTGCTTTTGCAGACAACAACACACACGACAGCGCAATCACCCTCTCGTTATTCGGGCAAACGGACGTACTGATTGCCATTTCCCACTCGGGCGAAACCAAAGAAACGCTCAAAATGTTGTCGTTGGCAAAAAGCAGAGGCATACCGACGGTCGCCTTAACCACTTTCCCGCAAAGCCCTATCGCAAAACAAGCGGACTACGTACTGTTTACCGCCACGAAAGAACCGCCGCAACGGCGCATCTCTTTCACTTCGCGGATTAGCCAGCTATTTCTGTTAGATGCGCTGTTCTTGGCAACGCTCAAAAAAGACAAAAGCACCAATCTCGAAAAAATCGAGTTGGCGCTTCATACGCTTTTACGTTCGGAAAAATAGGCTGTCAACAAATCACAACGTAATAAACACGTTCGTTTCTTTGGGGCGCAGGGTAAGCTTAAACGCATACCTGCCCCCTTCTTTTTTACCCTTAACACTATTTCCCGCCAAATCTTTATACACCTCTTGAGAAAGATATACGGTATCTTGTATCTCCGTTTCCGTGCAGTTAAAGACGGAATACGCCGTAGCATATTCGCTTTCTATTTTCGTACAAAGGAGCGGCGGCAACGCCGCAGCGTCGCTTTGTTTCGTCGTAAGAAACGGCGATACCCCCGCTTTTTCAAGAACGGATTTTATAATCTCCCGCTGTGTCATTCCGCCAGCAGGTGCATATTCCGCAAAAAACGTATTGGCAAAATAGTACGCTTTGCCTTTGCCGTATACATTCTCCGCCAATACCGCCTCTCCGTCTACGCTTGCAAGCGTTTGCGCGGTTGTCTTGTATAGATACGCGCTTCGCACGCCGTCACGAATACCGAACGCATTTTGCTCTTTATGATACCGCACGATATACGTATCCGCATCTAAAATACCGAAAGTCCGTTCTAAGCCAACGTCTGCCAAATCCTTATAACAAATGCCGTTCGGCTGTTTAAACGCAAGCACGTAATCCGCAATCGCAACACCGCCGTTTTCCACAAACTCGGCGATTTTTTGCGCCGTTCTTCTCGGCATTACGTACGAAAACGGAAGCAACACCGCTTTATATTCAGAAAGTCGGTCGATAAATTCGTCGTTTATAAAATCCGCGTTGATATGCAAATCGGAAAGCATATATGCTGCGCCCCGACGGGAATTTTCATACACCTCGCGTACGCCATCCGGCTCGATAACGTGCGTGGCAGACGTATAAATCGCCACCTCCGAACGTCGACGCATAGGCGCAAGCGTTTCGCTTGCCCGATATGCCAGCGCGGAAATCTCCCCGCCCGCTTTGGCACGGTAGGTAGGCGTACCGTTACGGAGCGTCATGCCGAATTCCCCGCCCTCCAAATCGGAAAAACGGGGACGGTAACACCAATACATAGAACCTTTTGAGCCGTTCATGATCCGTTGCAAATAATTCGATTGAATTTCGTCTGCGGTGGGCGTATGCGGAGCGGTCGTAAACGTCTTATTGCCGCCGAGGCTTTCCACGACAAACGTGGTTTTACCCATTGCCTTGGCGATACTGTCGCTCTCCCACATAATATATTGCACTTCCCGCCCAGGTTGTTGGAAACTGCTTACGCCTACGATATCGACGCATTTTGCAAGTTCCCACTCGTCGCAATGCGAAAGCCCTGCGTTCATATCGCAAAGCATTTCAAGAATCGTCGGTTGCGTTGCGCCCTGCGCTTTTAAAATCGTATCCGCTTCCTTGATATGCGAGCAGAAATTCTCGTTCATAAACGTACGCCAATCCGCCCATGAAGCATACCCGCCGAGTTGACGGGAGTAGCCAAGCGGCGGTTTCACTTCGTCAAACGAGGCAAAATCCGTCGGCCCTTCCGTTGCCCAAAGCGCATTGAGCTCGGCTATATTGCCGTATTTTTTCTCCAACCAACGGCGAAATCTTGCAAGCGTATGTTCACAATAACAAATAGCGCCGCCAACACGCGGCAAAAACATAGTCGGTTCACCCCAAAGAACGTAACCGCCTACGCGCTTATCGCCCGCAAAATGTTTACCAAGCTCTGTCAAATACCGTTGCGCATACTCCCAATACGTAGGGTTATCCATACACGGCACGTTAAACATACCCTCTACCGCATCACGCCCGCTGATACCGACGTACTCCCCGCCGCGACATTCCTCCATCAACCAACGGGGGGAATAGAAACCAACGCTGTTCATTGTTGCAATATTGACAATTGCAACAATCCCGTATTTTTGCGCGCAATCGAGCATATAATCGATTGCAGAAAAATCAAACTTGCCTTTTTCATATTCGATATCGTGCCATTCGGCAAACCCGTGTACGCAAGTAAAACCAAGTTTTTGCATATTTGCAAAGTCAGCGTCCCACTCGCTTTTGTCTGCCGCAAGCGTCCTGCAAAACGGCGCGTACATTGTCCCGCCAAGTATTTTTTCGGAAATGACCTTCATTGTTTTTTCCTCCGCATTTCTTTTACCGTGTCTACGATAGACCAATCGCAAGCCTCCAAGTTTGCTTTACTTTCCTCATAAGATGCCTCCGTCAAAAGCATAATCATCTCCACCGCGCGGTTTTGCAGTTTGACGTTGTTCGGACGCATATTCACCATCAAATTTCCCATTACGCAACCGCTTTTGACGAACAATGCCGTCGAGAACATATTCAGTATCATTTTTTGCGCCGTACCCGCTTTCATACGCGTAGAACCTTTTACAACCTCTGCGCCCGTCAGCGCCGCGACCGTATGGTCGGCAAGCGCCGAAAGCTTTGTATTTTCATTATTGACAATCGCCGCCGTATGCGCGCCGACTTCTTTGCCGTAGCTCAAAAACCCCAAACAGTATTGCGCGTTCCCGTTTGCCGAAACCGCCACCAGCGTATCTTTTTTTGTCACGGAAAGCGATCTTGCCGCCTCATATCCGTCCGCAAAGGAATCCTCCTTATTTTCGGAAGCATTGAACACCGCATCCTTACCGCCCGCCACGCTCGCAACAATCTTTCCCTGCGCTACACCATACGTAGGCGGACACTCTGCCGCATCCACCACAGACAGCCGTCCGCTCGTACCTGCCCCGCAGTAAAGTATTCTGCCGCCGTCTGAAAAGTCGGGGAATATCTCGTCGATAAACGCCCCGATATCACCCAATTTTCTACCTACTTTTTCCGCGACGGTTGCATCCTCACGGTTAATCATTTGTAACATTTCATACGTAGAAACCTTGTCGATATCCTTGGTGTACGGGTTCTGTGTTTCCGTGGGTATCCAATCGTTTGCAAGCCCCGCTTGCACAAAACCGTTATAATATTGCGTGATTGCCATAGGGTTCGTAATCGCCTTGCCGATAATCACGCCGTAGCACCCCAAACGGAACGCCCGTTCGACGTGTTCCGCTTGCCAAAACCGCCCCTCCGCAAATACGGGTATTTTAATACCGCTCTGCAAGATATCCACCACCAGCTTGAAATCGGGAAAATATTTATCCTGCGGCTTATACGGCTTATCCGCCGTGTACCCCGCAAGCGTAGTCGAAATATAATCCGCACCCAACTTTTCCGCTTTAATCGCCTCTTCGAGGTTGCTGATATCCGCCAAAACAGGCAAATGCAGTTCGTTATGTATGCGCGCAATCAACGCCCCCGCCGCCTCTTTAATTTCGCTATTGCGAAACGTTGCGTCCAACGCAATCACGTCTGCCCCCGCCGCCGCAATTTCCTTGGCTTTTTCAAAGTTGGGCGTGATGATCGTCACCCCGTTTTTATCGACGATTTTATTCAAACCGATAACGGGTATATGCAACCGCTTTTTCATTTCCAAAATGTTGTCGTACCCGTTCGCGCGAATAGCGACTGCACCACCCTTTTCCGCGCACTCTGCCATCACCGCAAGATATTCGGGTTTCTTTAAAGGATTGCCGTCCAACGCTTGGCTGGAAACAATCAAGCCTCTTGGTAATACGCACATATTCTATTCCTCCGATACAATGTTTTTCAAGGCGCGGTCTATGCCGTCATCCATACACAGAACACGCCGCGCCCCGACTTTTTCTTTAAACGCCTTTTCCCAAAAAGCGTAACACCGCGTAAGCCCGCCGTTTAGCAAAATCGAAGCATTATTAAGCCCCGCATTTTTCTCCGCCCTGAGCGCAATCTCTGCGATACTTTCCCCACACTCGTTCAAAATTTTTTGCGATAACGCGCAACCTTCCTCCGCACAAGCAACCACCGTTTTCGCAATCGCCGCAACAGCTTCCCGCTCGGCAGGAAAACGTTGCCGTACCGTATCGCGCGCAAGGGTATAATCGCGTATACAAGCAAAATCAAACGCCTGCGTAAAACCCGTCAAACGCTTGGTCAACAAAGACAATCGCCCGCCGCCGTCCAACTCCTTGCAAGCATACCGCAACGCCCGATTGCCAATTGCGTAGCCTGAGCCGTCATCACCGAAATCCTTGCCCCAACCGTCCAATACGCGCGTCCCCTTATCTGATTTTGCAAACGCAATACAACCCGTACCCGCCATAACAAGTACGTCGCAAGAAAACAGCGACAACATTTTTAAAGCAACGTCGCCCTCCGATTCCCGAAAAACCAAAACCGTTGCGCTTGGAAACGCTGCAGATACCGTGCGCCATATCTGCTCTTTATTTTTTCCGCCGAGATTGACCGCCACCCGCTCGATCCTTTCCCAAGCATGCACAACGTTTCGCAAGCCCGTATAAAGCCCGTCAATAACCTCGTCGTCTTCTGCCGCTCTGCCAAACCCGCCGACAACGGAAAACGTTTCTTCTTTGTTTCCGTGTAGTAAAACACCTCGCGTTTTACTTCCGCCGATATCCAAAGTCAATCGCATATGAAAATAATTTTCTCCGTTTTTTATTTTATGAAAATATTATACATCAATAGTCAAAAGAAGTCAATGAAATCACGCCGCTTTTTTTATTTTTTATGCCGCCGTTTACGGCCTTTATACATTGAAGTAAACAAAAATTTTACCCCTGCGGAAACGGTTACGTTCCCACAGGGGCATACTTAAACGTTTTCTATGGCTACGGCATGCGTGATACAAGGAATACTCTCGCCTTGACCGCTCGAAACGGTGGAGAGTAACGCGCCCGTGGCGCATAGAAGCACTTTGTTGACTTCCCGTTTCCTAAGCTTATCAAAAATATACGAACCGAACACCACCGCGCTGCAACCCGCGCCGCTTCCGCCCTGAAATTCGTCCTCAATTACGTTGTACACAATCTCGCCGCAATCGATATGATTACCTTGCACGTCCACGCCCTTTTCCCAAAGCAGGTCTTTCAGTACTCTGCTTCCGAGTGCGCCGAGATCCCCCGTAACAATCAAGTCGTAATAGCTTGCATCCCTGCCCGTATCTTTTAAATGCGCAAGTATGGTGTCCCTTGCCGAAGGCGCCATTGCGCAGCCCATATTATTCACGTCAGTCACGCCGTAATCAATTACTTTCCCAATCGTTGCGCTCGTGATCGCAACCCTGCTGCCTGCATTTGCAATCAACGCCGCCCCTGCGCCCGTTACCGTCCATTGTGATTGCGGCGGACGGGTACACCCCAACTCCAACGGATAACGGTATTGTCTTTCCGCCGACGAGAAATGACTTCCCGTCGCCGCAACGGCGTTTTCGATATACCCTGCATTGACAAGCGAAGCGGCGATCGCAATACTTTCGGAAAGGGTCGAACACGCCCCGTATACGCCCAAAAAAGGAATAGCAAACTCCCGCGCGGCAAAGGAAGCGGAAATAATTTGATTGAGCAAGTCGCCCGCTACAAGCATACGCACGTCCGCTTCTTTCAGCCCTGCGTTTTCTATGGCCTTTTCAATGGCAAACAGCAGCATTTTTCGTTCCGCTTTTTCATACGTTTCTTCGTTAAACGTATCATCCTGCAACGTTTTATCTACAAATTTCCCAACAACGCCTTGACACTCTTTCGGACCCGCAATACTGCCCGTCGCCACAATTTTCGGTTTGTTTTCAAATACGATTGTTTGCATATCTGCCTCCCGTTATAAAAACAAATAGATGATTCCCACAAGTGTACCTGCAAACACACCGAACACGATAATAGGTCCTGCGACAATAAACATTTTCGCTGCCATACCGTACACCATGCCTTCCGTTTTAAATTCGATTGCAGGCGAAGCCACGCTGTTTGCAAAGCCTGTAATCGGTACAATCGACCCTGCGCCTGCATTCCGACCAATTCTATCGTACACGCCAAAACCTGTTAATAACGTGCCAAGAAAAATGAGTATCACACTCACCGCCCCCGAAAGCTCGTCACCGCTTAATCCGAACGCGTCCTCCAATATATAGCGAAGAAATTGCCCGATTGTACAGATTAAGCCACCCACAAGAAACGCCCGCAAACAATTTTTGAAATGCTTAGTAGGCGGATCAAACGAATGTACGTATGCGATATAATTTTTGTTAAAAAACTTGTTTTCGTTTTGTTTCATCAAATACCCGCCCCCGTGTTTTTGTTTTTCAAGCCGCCCTTTGCGGCAGGAAAGTAAGTTTCTCGCTCGTCGCGAGTCTTGCCCTCTCCCTCGAATATCTTGATCCTTTCCATACCGATAATTTGCGATAAAACGTTAAAAACTATGCACCACATAAACAATTCGTTTTATTCTTTACACGCCTTGTCAGCGCTTTTATTTTTAACATACACCCTCCCAAGTAACAACGGGTACAGCAAAAAAAACGAGCGGGAACTCCCGCTCGAATTGCAGTTTTTCTTTTCGTTACGAAGCTTTCTTTTCGTCGCCGACCTGTTCCGTAAAAGTCGGCTGCGGGGTTTTTTCCTCGTCCAAGCGAATTTTGGGCAAGCTCCAACGGTATTTCGCCGCCAATATGCGAATGACGATTACGAATGCCATACCCGCCAACGTAGGCAACAGCGCGCCTCTTACAAACAGGCGCAACACGTAATACAACGCCGCGCCGCCAATGGAAGCAAGGGCATACACGTGTTTTTTGAATATATACGGCGTAGTATCCGTAAGGATATCTCGAAAAATACCCCCGCCCACACCTGTAAGCATACCGAGCGTAACCGTCAACACCGCATTTCCCGAAATACCATGTACAAACGCAATTTCCGTACCCATAACAGAAAATGCAGCAAGCCCCACAGCGTCGAAAAAGGTGTTTACGTGTTCAACTTTCTCCCGTACGGCGTTAAATTTTTTTCTGTACACGTAAGCGATAAGAAACACCGCCAACGACGTAACCGCCGCAACAAGGAGTATATATACGTTGGAGAACACGGCAGGCGGCGTAACACCGATTAAAATATCCCGCATAATGCCCCCGCCGACCGCCGTTATACAGCCGATAAACAGTACGCCAAAAATATCTAATCTCGCATTTACCGCCACAAAAGCGCCCGAAACGGCAAACGCCACCGTTCCGATTATTTCAAGTATATGTAAAATTTCTGTAAGCATTTTTGCTCCTTTCCCTTAAACCACGTTGTAAATCGGTTATGCAAAATTGCATTTATGATAACACACATACAACTAAAAAGCAACTTTTCTATTTAACACAAAGTATGTCGTTTGCATCAATATCCAAAACAACGCAAAGATTGGCAAACGTATCCAACGCAGGCATTTTTCTGCCGTGCATATAGCTGCATATTTGCGTAGGTTTAATATTTAATCGTTTTGCAATATCGGTTTGCGTCATTCCGCTTTGCTGTATAGCTTCTGCCAATTTTGCTTGAATTTGGGTTAAAGTAATCATTTTTTCACCACCTTAAAAATATTTTACCTAATGGGTCAAAAAATAGTTGATATTTGACCTATTGGGTCATATAATTATATTGTACCCAATAGAATCAATTACATAAAAGGACGGTATATAAATGAAAAATGAAACCATCAAAACACGACAAGAAATAGAATGGCATATAGCAAACCATCTTTTAGAAGGAATAAGCGAAATGTGTGTGTTGACAAACGATAAAAAATTTCGGGAATTGCTTTTTGCTATCACGGAATACGTTAATGAAAAGCTTACCCTAAAAACAAACGGCGATATAACGGACACTTTTGTAATTGTCGAACAAGAATTAACAAACAAGCCAACGCATCCCTAAGCTAACGCCGACTGCCTTACGAGTTTTCTCACGCCCCGTTTGCGGACGTTTTTCGCGTGAACCTGTGATAATCCAAAACTTCGGCGAGCTATTTTCCACCACGTAAAAAGGCACCCGCCCAGGGACGATTGTATAATTTT
>JAFTPR010000046.1 GCA_017463145.1 Clostridia bacterium | reverse complement strand
TTGCAGTGCGTAAATTCAAGTTCAAGTGGCCTCACGAAATCATTCGTGATTACAAAAACAAAAAGGCTTCCAAATAAAGAAAGAACGTTTGGAAGAATAGTTTCAAGGAGTATATTATGAAAAAATTGAAAATTTTCATAATAATCGGTGCAATAGTATGCTCGTTGTTTGCTTTTGCGGGATGCGGAAAGGATAAACTTTCCACCCCTACCGATTTCGGAATTCAAGACGTGCACGTACTTACGTGGGCGGAAGTTGAGGGCGCGCGTTCCTATATGGTAGAGGTGGCAGACGCTGAAACAGGCGAAGTGATCGATACCAAGAAGCGTACGCAGGAAAACTTTTCGATGTCTGGTAAAGCGGAGGGTTTTTACAAAATTCGAGTGAAAGCGGTGGGCGACGGTAGATCCCGTGAGGATTCCGATTGGTCGCTTGCGTATGATTTTCATAAGCAATACGAAACGGGTTGCATATATAAGCTGATCAATGATAATACGGCGTATGAAATAAGCGGTGCGGGTACGGCAAACGGGGAGTTTGAGATTGAAGAATACTACCTCAATAAACCGGTGGTTCGTATCGCGGAAAAGGCGTTTAGGAAAAAGGCGTCCATTAAAAAAGTAACGATTGGAGCAAACGTTCGTGAAATCGGCGCGAATGCGTTCGACAGTTGCGTTGATTTAGAAACCGTCGAATTGCCTTCGGGATTGAAAGTTTTGGGCGAGAATGCGTTCAAATCTTGCAAAAAATTACAGTCGATCGCTATACCCGATTCGCTTACCGTAATACCGACGTATGCGTTTGCCGCCTGTACGTCTTTGCGATCGTTAGATCTCGGAGCGGGCGTAGTCAGCATTGGCGAAGAAGCGTTTTCTAATTGTTCGGAGCTTACGTCGTTGACGATACCCGATTCTGTGCAAACCATCGCTCTGTATGCTTTCTGGGATTGCGATTTGTTGGAAGAGGTTACGTTCGGCAGCGGCTTGACGCAGATCGGCGATCATGCGTTTTATCAGTGCGAGGCTTTGGAATATCTGAATTTTGCAAGCGAAAGTAGCTTGAAAACGATAGATAGCCATGCTTTTGCGGAAACGGGCATAATATCTTTGACCTTGCCGAACGGCGTGACGCAGATTGGCGATCATGCCTTTTGGAAAGACGCGAGCTTGACGGCTGTCGATTTGCCCGATACGTTGATGGATCTGGGCGCGTATGCGTTTTATATGACGCCTTATTATCAAAAACAAATTGACGATGAGGAAGATTATATCTACGTTGACGATTGGCTGGTGGAAGTTTCACAGTCGATGAAAGAGAGCATTTCCGTGATTGACGTGGATACGTTAAAGCCTTTGACGGCGGGGATTGCCGCGCAGGTATTTTTTAATGCGCCCAAGCTTGGGCGGGTTGCGCTTGCGTCTTCGGTGAGAGTGATTGGAGATTATGCGTTTGGCAACTGCGACAGCCTTTGGAAAATTTCCACGAACGGGCTTGTCGAGATTGGAGATTTTGCCTTTTATTCCTGTGATAAATTGCAACAACTGTATTTTAACGAGGGATTAAAGAGAATCGGAATGGGCGCTTTTTATAAGTGCATCAACGTAATCAATAACGCATTGACTCCGAAAGATTTGTTGCCGAATTCATTAGAGTCTATCGGTACTTATGCCTTTAAGGATACGGGGCTTTGGACGGATGGCTACGATAAAACGACGGGCGTCGTATATGCGGGAAATTGGGTCGTTGGCTATAACAGCGAGGTCGGCGTGCCCGGTTCCATATTGTTGGACGAGGGAACGAGAGGGATTGCGGATTACGCCTTTTTCGGTTGTGCGTCGTTGCAAGACGTCACTGGTTTGGAAAGCAACGATTTGCGGTATATCGGCATGGGCGCCTTTTACGGTTGCGAGAAACTCGGCAGCGTAAATCTCGGTTCCAAAGTTACGAGAATTGAAGACTATACGTTTTATAAATGTTCTTCGCTCTTCCAAGTTTCTTTCTCGCAGTCGATGACGTATATCGGAAGATCGGCGTTCTATAAGTGCAAAAAACTCTATACGGTGGATCGTTACGGGGATTTGTCGAAAAGCAGGGTAAGTTATATCGGACCGAATGCTTTTTACGGTTGTACGAATTTGGAATCGTTCAATTTTGGGCGTTACGTCGAATATATCGGCGAAAAGGCTTTTTATCAATGCAGTAGCCTTACGGAAATAACGATTCCCGATAAAGTAACTGACATCAAGGATTATACTTTTTATCGTTGCGACGGCTTGGAAACGGTAGACTTGGGCGAAAACGTCGAAAAGATTGGCGCCTATGCGTTCTCGGGTTGCAATTCGTTGCAAAGATTGGATATATCGGGGAAGATCACGACTGTATCCGACTACGCGTTCTATAAGTGTAAAGGATTGCAAGTACTCAATGTGGGCGACAGTGTGAATACCATTGGAGAATTTGCTTTCTACGGAGCATCGGAGCTTGGGAAATTAAACCTTTCAAAAGAGCTGGAAAGCGTGGGTGCGTATGCTTTTGCAGGTTGCGGAAGTCTTTCTTCCGTGTTGCTGTATGAGGATATGCAATTGGAAGCAAACGCTTTTTACGGTTGCCAAGCATTGACGATTTATACCGAGGCGGAGAGTATCCCCGAAAAGTGGAATAGATATTTCAACACTTCCTATCGTCCGATCATTATGAATTGTACGCTTTCGGAAGATAAATCTTACGTGGTTTCCGTACATATAACTGAGGAAACGTTGGCGTACGGTAAGGCTTTGGGACGGTTGATGGCGCCTCGATGCGAGGGGCATTATTTCGAAGGTTGGGCTTTGGAGGACGGCGGAGAAGTCGTTTACAGCGCCGACGGTTTGAGGGACGTTCCCGTGGGAACCGTAGTGTATGCCGTTTGGAACGCGCAGGCTTGAGCGTGTCGAAACGGATAAATAATAATTGTGAAAAGTGGCGGTTTTTGCGCGTTATATATTGACAAGACCGCTAAAAAAGTGATACAATAAAAAGACAGGCGTTCCTGTTGTAAGGAGAAAAAGAATGAAAAGAATGAAAAAAGCTTGGTTATCCGCCGCGCTTGCATGTATGCTCGGCGCGACTTCCCTCTTTTTGCTTGCTTGTTCAAAGGAGACCGTTGTTACATATACGTTTGATTCAAACGGCGGAACGGAATATTCGCAAGTGGAAGTGGAAGAAGGCAAAGAATTTGTTTTGCCTATTCCCGAAAGAGAGGGTTACCGCTTCAAGGGGTGGTATGCCAATGCGGACTTTTCGGGCGAAGCAATCGAAAAAGTAGTGGCGGGGGAAAACGCCACCTATTATGCGTTGTGGGCGCAGCTGTTCGAAGTGGAATTGCTGACTGACGGCGGTACGCTTTCGCAAACTTCCGTGTACTTGGAAGCGGGCGAAAACGTTTGCGACGCAATGCAAGCATATAAGCCGACGAAAGGCGATTTGACGTTTGGCGACTGGTTCTATAACGGCAAAGAACTTTCCAAACAATCGGCTTTGAAGATGCCGAATGAAAAAATTACTTTGACGGCGAAATATAAAGCGGAATATACCGTTACGTTGATGGTGGAAAACATCGGCGAAGGCGAGGATCCATACGTAGAGAGCGAAGACGAGATCAAAGGCTTGGCTTACGTTGGCGAGGTCATTGATTTCGACAGCTTGGAAATGGACGTCGATCTGTCAGTATATAACGCTGTGGCGAATCATGCGGACAACGTTCTTTCCGTTACCGTAGACGCAGATAAGACGAAAAACGAATTGGTGCGTTATTTTGACAGAAAGGTCTTTACGGTCAGCTTTAATCCCAACTATCCCGACGGTACGCAGGGTTCTGCTTATACCGTACAATTGAAGTACGGCGAAGGAATGAACGTGCCCGTTGATTATACCGCCGAAGGGTACGTACTGGCGGGTTGGGCAAGAAGCTCGTCCTCGACGGAAGCGGAATTCGAGGCGAATTATATTGAAACGGCTTTGTATAACCGTGCCGAAGACGCAAAAGAATACGTTTCGCAATGGATTGAACCGAAGAGAAGTATGCCTTTGTATGCCGTATGGATCAAGGGCTGTTTGGATATGTTCGGCGGAAGCGACTATATTTATCTCTTGGATGAAAAAGCAGAACAGTTGTATTTAGGGCGTGGCGATAAATATTTTGTCGGGGAATATTATAACGACGATCAAACCTTTACTTTCTTTTGGGAAAACTCTGCGGGTGAGCCAGAAATGCTTGAGGGGAAAGTATTGGGGAACGGTACTTTTGCGTATAAAGACGGCACGCGCGCCAATTGGAGCGGGGTGCTGTATGAAAACAACGGAATCGTACAAAGCACTACGCTCGGTTTAGATTTGTACAACGGGTTCTCGTTCTCTGCTGCGGGCGAAAAGGTTTCCAACGGCACGTACGTGATCAATAGAGACGGTTCTTACTTAGCAACTTTCACCGATGGACCTCGCGCGGGACAGGAAATGACGATGTTGCTCGGTACGTCGGGTAGCGACAAAGTATTCCGTATTCGTAACGAAGAAGAATATAAGATCGGGAAACTCGTTCGTTATTATGTAGATTCGAATAATAGACTCCAATACGAGGAAAGCGATTATGATTTGACCCTTAGCGGGTTCGGCGTAGCCTACTACAACGCTTCCGGCTCTTATCAAGGCTTCAATTATACGAGAGAGGGCGACGTAATCTCTTTGATCTATAACAATAGCGTGGTTGCGCTTGCGTATATGATGGACGATCTTGGCGTCAACGGGTATATGATTTATACCGAAAAATATGATCAAGATTTCGAACTTGCAACGGGCGGAACTTTGTCTATCGACGGTTTGGGCCGCGCAAAGTACGTTAATGGAACGACGACGGCAGAGGGATATTACACGACGGAGAATTCCTTGCTTGCCGATTCTATTCTTACGTTTACCGCTTCCGGCAAGACGTATAAATTCCTCATTACGGCGAACACGGTAGAAGTAGACGATACGAGCGAAGGAGCGGAAGAGGGCGCAAAGGTAGAGATTACCACGTACAGCGCCGAAGAAAAGCTTTCCGAGTATAAAGAATACTACTATATGGATAGCGAGAGCATTTGGTATGCGCCTTTGCTTGTTTTGAACGATTCCGTGAAAGGGGAGGCTACCGTTTACGGGCGCACGAAAGAAGGAAAATTCGTACCGATGTTCCGCGGCGAATACAGCCAAATCGGAAAGCTTGCAGATTCTGACCTCTATACGTTTACGTGGAGAGAGGATTGTGAAGGCGGCGAGGGCGTATTTACCGATCCGTTCGATTTGACGAAAATTCAGTCGTTCACGTTTGTGCTCGACAATACGATGACGAGGTACAATATTCATTATTGGCTTGGTGCGACCGAGGAGGGCGGACAGCCGATAGATTACGACGTTGTTTATAAAGCGGCGGAGGGTGACGCGACGCTTACGTTGGTTGCGGGCGTTGCTATCTACGACTTAAACGGAACGTTCGACGTGGGCTTGTATTCGAGAAGCGAAAACAGCAACCTCTTAAAGATCGAAGCACCCAACGGCGCTATCTATTTGGAAATGAACGACGACGCTAAGACGTTTATTAAATTGGATCACGCGCCTTACGAAGCATATCTTTTGAATATTGACGGCACGGCAAGCGCCACCGAATTCTTTGCGTTTGACGGCAAGGGCGGCGCAACGTATAACGTTGTTACGATGAACGGCGAAGACAAGGTTGTTACGCCGACAGAGGGTACGCTTGTTAAGACGGAAAATACTTCTTTGAGCGGGTATTACGTTTATACGTTCACGACGGCGAACGGCGAAATGAAGTTTATTCAAATTGCTACTTCCAGCGCAATGTACGTTTCCCTTTACAGCAGTACGTATAACGGAGAATATAACGCTTCGGGCAATACGTTGACGCTCGACGGGTATAACACGTATGCGAAGTACGTCGACGGCGACAGCAACGTTTACGAGGGCATGTACGTCATTCCCGAAGAAAACGTGGTGCAATTTATTCATGATGACGGTACGTTCTATTTCGACTTAAAGACGGGCAAGAGCTTTACCGTGCGCGGCAGCGAATACGGCACGTATATCTTCTACGACAATCAATCGTGGAACGGCGTATACTTGGAATTCAACGGATATATCGTTGACGGCAAGGGCGAGTTGACCGCATTCGTTATGAAAGAAGTTGCCGACGGGAAGAAAGAGAAAGTTGTGATCGGTCGGGGGTGGTATGCTATCGACGGTACGTCTATCCAAATCTATTATGAAGACGAGGAATACGATAACCATCCCGTAGCAAAGACGGGTGTGCGCGGATATATTTCCGACGGAACCAACCTCTACACCACGTTTATCGTTGATCGCGAAAATATTGAAAAGTTGTATATCAACGAAGACGATTGGTCGATTTTGTCGCTCGATAGTATCGGCAACGCCGTGATGTATAACGGTAAGGGAGTGAGAGAGTACGGCAGTTATACGGTTGTTACCGAGAATTTGCTGTATTACGTCGATAATGCGGGCAAGAATCCTTGCTTATATTACTACGACGTGGAAAACGGAACGATAGAGCCTGTTCCCTTGAAACGCAAAGGGTACTATACCGAAAAACTCGATTCGCTCTTGTTTGCGGAATACGGCGTTGCATTGTTTAACGGAACCGATCGTTATTACTATGAATACGATGAATTTGATAATATCATCCTCTACCGTCAAGACGCAAGAAATCCTATAGCGAACGAATACGGTTTCGTTGTGGATGATACTTTCGGTCAATTGAAGGATACGGTTTCGTATAACGGCGCGAAATATTATCTGAACCTTGGCTGGGATATCGTATTCAACCGTGATAGCAACGGGGAGAACGATTATCCTGTAAAAGTTTCGGAAACGGAAGCATTCCCGTTGCGGACGCTGCAATTCTTGCCTACGGGCGATTCCGATAGTTTTATCGTGGCGGGTGAAGTTACGATCAACGGCGTGATTTACACGCAAAGCAACAGTGGCTGCTACGTGGTTCGCGAAGTAGATGAAAACGGTAACGCGAGCATGTACGTAATGGTAGGAAACTTCCGTTTCGATATTGAAGTATCTTATAAGGGCGTTGACGAGAACAATACGCCGTTGAGCACTTATAAGGTTACGGGTATGCGTTACGTGATTTCTGCTCCTTCGTACGGGTATCTTCAAACGTTGTATATGTACTACTTCATCGACTCGTTCTTGGGTACTTCGTATGCAAGCTCGTTGACGAATGATTTGGGTACGATCGAGATCGTTACCGAATACAGTAAAGAAGGCAGCAACGACGATGCCCCCGTTGATTATATCGACGCGGAATTTGGAAAAGCTTGGAATATGGTCGACGTAAATGGTAATGCGTTTACGTTCGAGAGAATGGAGTATACGTACGACGAAGTATCGGATATTTATACGATCACGATTCACGCGGAAGATTCCTACACGTATCACGTACATTTTGTGGTGGAATACTATGAACCGCTTGATACCTTCGGATTTATTATGCTTGGGTTTACGAGAGAACAAACGTTGCCTTCCGTAACCGTAGGATCGGATACGTATGATATAACGTTGGAAAGAATCATTACCAGCGATATGGGTTCGGCAGGTTCGTTGTATGCGATAACGCTGAAGAAGAACGGTACGCAAATCGTTATCAGCGAATCGTTCACGGTGGACGGAAAACTCTACTGTGTTGCGCGTACGGGAACGACCACCACCTATTACTTACTCACCTTACACGAATTGACGGACGGAACGGTGGAAGATACCGAAGATACTGAAAATACGGATAAAAAGGTGCTTCCTTACGATACGTTCAGCGTGAGCGAAGAGGTCGTTCAAACCAAGTATACAGAGGACGGGAAGTCCTTTGTGGATATCGCTTCTTGGGGCGTTGCGTTGATTTCTTACGAGGACGCGAAATACGCTGTAAGCAAGTGCACGGCAACCGAGAACGGATATTTTGTGGAAACGAGCGTCGGAGTTTGTTTCCAAATCACCGTGTCGGGCAATACCGTGGTCATTGAAGAAGCGGAGAAGACCGAATAATCTCAAAATTTAATGATAAAGGAAGAATATCTCCGTGAAGATATAAAATTTTTGCGGAGAAATTCATTCCGTTTGAGAAAGTTATAATACAGGATGAAAATAATGGCTAAATTCAAGAAAACACTCATTCAAATGATTTCGTTGATCGGCGCGGCGAGCTTTGCCGTGGGATTTTGCGTCGACAGCTTTAAAAGCATAGACAGCAGCGCGAATACGGAAACGAAAAGCGGCATTACTAAAATGAACGCTTCCGTTAAAACGAATCAAGAAGATTATTACGATCCTAACGTAATCTATAAATTGCCTGAAACGGTTTCGCAAAACGAGGAAGTGTCTGTGATCGTTTCGATGAATACGGGTTCTGTCATCGACGCTTACGGAAAGGCGAAAAGCAGTTTGTCATTGACCGATTACGCAAATTCGGGCGACGCTCGAAAGGTGCGAAATGAGGTAAATGAAGATCGTAACGATTTGCTTAAAAAATTAAGGAAATCGGGAATCTCTTATGAAATCGGCGCGCAATACGATACGGTATTGAGCGGTTTTGAAATCGTGATCAAGGGAAAAGATTATGCCAAAGTGGGCGAAGTATTGGGAGATTCCGCTACGCTTATTTTAAGTGAAACGTACGAAGCTGCGGTCACGGAAGTTGTTACGAACGACGTAGACGTATATCACACGGGTATTTTCGATAGTTCGTCTTCCGCATATCAAGGCGACGGCGTTGTCGTAGCCGTTTTGGATACGGGGTTGGACTATACGCATTCCGTATTCAATCCCGATTATATGCAGACGGCAGAAAAAGATTTGGCGTGGGAGTTGAGTGATTTCACGCCCGAGTTGATTGGCAGTACGGCGGCGGCGCGGTTTACGTCGGGCTTGCAAGGTGAAGACGTGTACGTTAATAAAAAAGTGCCTTATGCGTACGATTATGCGGATAAGGACGCAGACGTTTTCCCTATCAATTCGGAGCACGGTACGCACGTTGCGGGTACGATTGCAGGGTATGACCCCAACGGATATTACGACAAAGACGGCACGTATTACGACCAACCTTTTACGGGGGTTGCTCCCAATGCGCAGCTTGCCATTATGAAAGTGTTCTCGGATATGACCGACGGCGCAAAGACGTCGTGGATTTTGGCTGCGCTTGAAGATTGCGTAAAGCTTGGCGTTGACGTGATCAATATGTCCCTCGGTTCGGGATGCGGCTTCACCACCGAACGCGATGAACAAGAGGTATCCGAGATTTACGAATCGATTAAACAAGCGGGTATTTCCTTGATTGCTTCCGCGGCGAACAGTTATTCGTCCACGATGGGTTCGGAAAAGAACGGTAATCTCGGTTTGACTTCCAATCCCGATACGGGTACGGTAGGCTCTCCGTCGACGTATGACGCGGCGTTGTCCATAGCGTCGGTCGACGGCGTAAAAACGCCGTATTTGAAGTACGGGGAAGAAATTATTTATTTCAACGAAGCTACCGACGCTTCCGCAACGACGAAAAATTTCGTTGCGGAAATCTTGAAAACGGTAGGAAACCCTGATAGTTACGAATTTGATTACGTAACGATCGGCGGTACGGGTAGCTATGCGGACTATTTGTACGATAGCTCTTATTACGAAGATAAAATCGTACTTGTAAAGCGTGGTATCACTACGTTTGAAGAAAAGGTTAAAGTAGCGCTTATCGCAAAGAAAGCGAAAGGTATTATTATTTACAATAACGTATCGGGCGACATTTCCATGTCGGTAGGCGACGTGACGGGCGCGGTATGTTCCATTTCGCAAGACGACGGCGAAATGTTGGCGAAGGCAAAGACGGGCAAACTGTTTATCAGTAAGGATCAAGTTGCGGGTCCGTTTATGTCTGATTTCTCTTCGTGGGGACCTACCTCCGATTTGAAGATCAAACCGGAAATCACTTCGCACGGCGGTGAAATTTTGTCGTCCGTACCCGGACAAAAGTTCGATAGACAGTCGGGTACCTCGATGGCGGCTCCCAACTTGGCGGGGGCGACTGCCTTGATTCGCCAATACGTAAAGTATAGCGACGTATTTGGGAAATATAAAGTGGATATCGATGATTTGGCGGTTACTTCTCTCGTCAACCGTTTGATGATGTCTACGACGGATATTATTTTGAATAAAAACGGCTTGCCTTATGCTGTAAGAAAGCAGGGTTCGGGGCTTGTCAATATCACCAAAGCTACCACGTCCGCAGCGTATATCACGACGTACGATCAAAACGGCAACGCTATGGATAAGACGAAGTTTGAGCTTGGCGACGATAAAAAAATGACGGGCGAATATACAATGACGTTCGCCATTGAAAATATCAGCGGTTCTGCCGTTTCTTATAACCTTGGCGCAATCGTTATGACGGAAGGCGTCAGCGAAACGAAAACGGGGCATGAAGAAACGACGGTAACGCAAGACGGATACCTTCTTGACGGCGCACGGCTTACGGTAGTTTCCGTTGACGGTCAAGCGCATACGGGGAAACAGGTTACGGTAAATGCGCACGAAAGCGCTATGGTAACCGTAAAGATCACTCTTTCGGAAGCCGATAAGCAGTACATAAGGGATTCTTTCGAAAACGGCATGTACGTAGAAGGATTTGTAACGCTTGACGCCGTTTCGGGCACGCAAGTGGATATGAGCGCTCCTTTCCTCGCATTCTTCGGGGATTGGACGCAGGCGCCTATTTTCGACGAAGAGTATTACGATACGAATAAAGACGAGTTGAACCTTGGCTTGGATCAAGACGATAAGTTGATGGCGGACGCTTATGCAACACGCGTGATCGGCGGGCTTTACAGCGATTATATTGCAACGATGGGCGAGTATTATTTCGTACAAGATCCCAACGCAACGCCGATTGCCGCAAGCAAAGAGCATATTGCGCTTTCCAACCAAAATACGGAAGACACGGCGACGATCAGCAGTATCAATTCGATCAGCGCAGGATTGCTTAGAAACGTGCGGGAATTGAACGTTACGATCGTGGAAGATGCGACGGGGAGAACGGTGTTTGACAAAGTCGTTTACAACCAAAGAAAATCTTTCAATTCGGGCGGTGCGATTTACGGTTCTTCGATCGATATGGATTTTGACGGAGCGTCGAGAAATCTCAAGAATAATACGAAGTATACCGTGACGGTAGAGGCTTATATCGACTACGGTGAAAACGAAGATCAAAGCAATAGGAGAAACACGTTTACCTTCCCGTTGTTTATCGACTTTGAAGCGCCGACGGTTTCTAACGTGGAATACCGTACGGAATACGATAAGAGTACGAATAAAACCAAGCTGTTTGCGGATATCGACATTTAGGATAACCATTACGCAATGGCGATGCAGATCGGTCAAGTGACGGAAGCGATCGGCTCCAAGACGCATCTTTTTGAAATGCAAACGTTCGGGAAGTATATTACGCCCGTATATTCTTCGTTTAATTCAACGACGACGGTTACGGTGGAACTTACCGATTATATCGAACAGCTTAAAAATTCCGCAGGGTTGGAGTACGACGAGAACGGCAAATATTACGTCGTGAATAAAAATTCGTTTGTTGCCGTTTGTTACGACTATGCCATGAACGTGGCTACGTTTGAAATTCCTTTACCGGACGATATTTTATCGATGAACTTCACGAAAAATTCGGTGGAACTCAGCCCCAACCAAACATTGACGATCGATAGCGAATTGCTCAATATCTATCCTACAGATCAATGGTTGCAGACGTTGGAATTTGAGTCTAGCGATCCCGACGTCGTTGCGATCGTGGAACAAACGCTCGTAGCGAAGACGAGCGGCGAAGCGACGATCAGCGTGAAGGGTTACGACGGCGTTGAATTAAAAGTTAAGGTGTTAAGTCCTACCGACAACGGCTATAAAGTAATTTCCATTCCGCAGGTTTCCAAATTTGCGGTGACGGGATATACGACCAACAAGGCGTATTATGCGCTTTCTTCCGAAGAAAGAGAGATTGGATTTGAAGGTAGCTCGTATGATTTCGGCAAGGGATATGAATTATCGATGTTCCCGTCGGAAAGCGTAACGTTAAACGTAACGTTGCAGTCCGCTTTTGGAGACAGAGCGCAGCTTTCGTTCTCTTCTTCGAAGAGTAATATCGTAACGGTTGACGAAAAGACGGGCGAAATTGTGGCGCAAGCAGAAGGGAACGCAGATATCATCGTCAAGGCAACGTTTGACGGGAAGAGTACGTATCATTCCCAAACGATTTCCGTGACGGTAAAAGATCCGTTCACGACGATGAGTATTTATTTGCAGTCGTATAAGGGGCTTGGCGGAGTCGTTACGATTCCGAACGACCGCGGTATCACGACGATCGCGCAATATGCGTTTTCTAATTACGAGTACGTGCCTAAAGATACTTCGGCGGGCGACGTGATCGACGAGGAAGACCCGTATTTGATCAAGCCTATGTACATTGGGGAAGATACGATTACGCAAGTGATCATTCCCGAGGGCGTAACGTCCATTGAGCAGTACGCATTTGCTAAATTGACTGCTCTTGAAAAGGTTGTGTTGCCGTCCACCTTGACGAGAATCGGCGTGGGCGCATTCCTTGGCTGTACGAAGTTGAAAGAAATCAACCTTAGCAACGTACAGTTCATCAATGAAAGAGCTTTCTCCGGCTGTGATTTAGAAGACCTTGAAAAGGCGGAAACGAAAAATGCAGAGCCGTTCGCTTCTATCGTCGCGATCGGTAACGAAGCGTTCTACGGCTGTCAATTAAATACCTTGTGGTTACCGAAATCGGCGCAATCGCTCGGGATCGGCGCGTTCCGCGGCAACGAAAAATTGATGGACGTCGAATTTAAGGCGTCGAAAATTAAAATCGGCTCGTATGCGTTTGCGGAATGTACGAATTTGCTTTCGATCAATATCAATGCAGCCGTAGTTGCCGATCATGCGTTCTACGGATGTACGAATTTGGGTAAAGATCCTTTGTTCAACGAAGTTGCGCTCGGCAAAGACGTGGCGATTATCGGTGAATATGCGTTCGCAGGTACGAGCGTGCAAAAATTCACGTTCCCTAACGGTAACAGCTTATTTGAAACGGAAGAGAACGGCGCGCTGGTATTGAAAAAATTGGAAGGAAACGAAAAGGAACTCGTTTTGGTTGCGCCTATGTATGCGGGCGTGGAGAAAGTGGCAACGACGACGGCTACCTCGATTGGGCGCGGTGCGTTTGCGGGGAACTCCAAGCTTAAAACGGTAGTGGCGGAACAGGCTACGTATATTGGCGCTTATGCCTTTGCCGAATGTTCGCTTCTCGAAAACGTACGCTTTAGCAGTAACCTGAAAGAAATCAGCGATTATGCGTTCTACTGTTCTGCCATCAAAGCGACGCCCGATCTTTCCAACGTTGACGTAATCGGCGCGTATGCGTTTGCGGATACCGACGTTACGTCTGTGGAAATCAAGCCCGATACGAAGGTGGGCGACTATGCGTTTGCTGCATGTATGAATTTGACCGAAGTAAAACTTGGCAATAACGTTACGGTCGGCGAAGCGGCGTTCTATTGTCCGTTGTATATTTTTAGCTATGAATATACGGGTAAGTTCGATTATTACGAAGAGTATACGTATACCGTGGAAAATCCCGACGGCGAGGACGTACATTATACCTACTCGCGTTATAAATTCGATACGGGCGTGCTTTCCCGATTGGAAACAGTAAGTCTGGGCGAGGGCGTAGAGCTTGGCGCGTATGCGTTTGCAAACAATCCCAAGATCACAACGCTTGATATTCTCGGCAAGGGTGTAAAAATCGGAGATTACGCATTCTTCAATGCAATCCTTTTGGATAATGCCGATTTGTCGGGTGTGGTAGCCGTTGGAGAATCTGCGTTTGCAGGTACGGTAACGAGGGATTATCACCGTAAGACGAATACGGAATGGACGTACGCTTACGAAAGAGCGTTTATCGACGGCGAAGAAATGCTCACCGGCTACAAATATACGAGGAGAGCTTGTCCGCTTGTTGCGGTTTCGCTTGCTTCGGCTGAAACGATTGGCGACTATGCCTTTGCAAACAACGTTACGTTGGAAGCAATCACGTTTAGCGACAAGTTGACTAGCATTGGGGACTATGCCTTTGCGCTTGCGGCGGTCAAAAATATTACGCTTCCTCAAACGGTGAATTCCATTGGCGCGTATGCGTTCTATCAAGCGCCGTTGCAGAATATCAACTTGCAGAATGTTTCCACGATTGGAGAATATGCGTTTGCGGGTACTTTGCTTGAAACGGTAACGTTGAAAGAGGGAATCAAGATTGCGGACGGCGTGTTTGGATATTGCGAAAACCTTGCAAACGTGATCAACCTCGACAAAGCGGTTTCCGTTGGCGCATATGCGTTTGCGGGTACGAAGTTGACGGTGGCGGCAATCCCTGAAGCGACGTACGTAGGCGATTTTGCCTTTGCGGATTCGTTGGTGGCAAACGTTACGTTGAGTGAAAATTTGACGGAGCTTGGAGAAAATCCTTTTGCAGGTTGCGCGATCGAATCTTTCGGCAGATGGAAAGAAAAGACTGTTGCGGGCAATAAGACCGTGCAATATTTTGAAGATAGCTTCAACGTCAACGAGGACGGCACGGTGAAAGTGATTGACGGCGTTCTGTATCAAAGCCTTAAGAGCGGCGGTTTGGAATTGGTAACGTATCCCACGATGAACGACGAAACTGCGTACTCGGTGGAAGAAGGTACCGTACGTATCTCTGCGAGAACGTTCCAAGACGCAAGTCTTGAAAGCGTTACGCTTCCTTTATCGTTGCTTGCGATTGGCGATAAGGCTTTCTACGGCTGCAACGAGTTGAAGATCGTGATCTTCCTTAGCTATGAAGCGCCTGCCTTGGAAGAGGAATATGCGGAAACGTACATGACTTATACCAATCTTGCTTTCACGGGTACCGTGGGCGATGGATTGGGTAACGTTTACGAGGGCTTGGGCATCGTACCTTATTATATGTGGAATTACAGTATCGGCACCAATTTCTTCTTCGGCGCGAACTTTGTGGATTACATCGGTACGTTGGACAATAAGCTTGTAATGGTGAAGCCCGTCAACGGCAAATATTACGATACGTTTATTATGCAGCAGTATTTCGGTTCGGTTGTTGAAGGAAGTACGGCGGCGTTGCAAACCACGCTCCAAGCGATCGCATTGATCGAAGCGCTTCCCAATCATATCTTGCTTTCGCACGAAAGCGAAGTTGTGGCGGCGCGTGCGGCGTATGATCTCATAGCTTCGACCGATCAGCAGGCGCTCGTTACCAACTATTCCAAGTTGACGGACGCGGAAAGATCGATCGCGTACTTCAAAGCGCAAGAACAAACGAACGAACCCGTTGTTGATAACGAACCCGTTGTTGAAAACGCATTCGTTACGTTTATGCAGAACAACGCAGTGGGCTTGATCATTGCGGGCGTGTTGTTGCTTGGCTTTGCGGCTTATATCGTTTTGGATAAAGTAATTCTTCCCAAGAGAAAGAATACGAAAGAAGAATAATATATAAAAGGCAGAATTTCTATGAACAAAAAATACAAATGGATTGTATGTCTGGGCTGTTTGTCCGCTCTTTGTTTGGGAGCCGCCGCATGCGGAAAATCTGAAACAATGGCGGAAAAAATGGCGAAAAGAGGATACACGGTGGAAGTTATTTTCGATCCCGGTAGCGGTACGTTTTTCGAATTGACGGGCGCTACCGTACAGGATTACTTTAACCCCAGCGAGTATACTCCCGATGAAGATGGCACCGTTTCTATCAAACTGATGGATCCCTTGGACGAGCGCCGCGATACTAGCTCGGGCGATCCCATTTCTTTAGGAAAATCGGGCGCGTTTCTTGTGGGTTGGTATACCGAGCGCGAAGTGGTGAAAAACGACGCGGGAAAGGCTCTTGATATAGAGGGGCGCGAGTTGACGGAACGCTACAACGGTACGTTTTATTACGTAGACGAAAAAGGGAAAGAGATCACTACGCTCCCTGCGTACGAATATAGCGGTCTTTGGGATTTCGAAACCTCGGAACTTAAATATAACGCAGCCGAACACGAGGAAACGGACGGTAGAATGTCGGTTACTTTGTATGCGGGTTGGCTCAATAATTATACGTTCGAGTATTACCAAGAGGACGCGACGAGCGGCGAATGGGTGCGTTACGCTTCTACGAATTTCAGCTACGGGCAGGGTACGGATAACGATACCATTTGGATTCCTCGTTGGGAAAACGAAGCTACGCAAAGCGGTAAAATGAATCATACGCATGCGTATGCGAGCGCGAGTGGGAACTATACGTTTCCCGCCGTGGAAAAACGGACGTTTACGGAAGCCTATACGGACGAGGCTTGTACGGCGGAAAGCAAGATAACGGATAGCTTTAAGCACCAAGGTTCGGTGAATACGGCAACGTGTACGGCCGTGAATCCCATTCAAAAGATTTACGTAAAGACGGTGGAGGGCAACCGTTATCGCGTGGCGACGGCGGAGGACCTTTGCAACAACGGCGACACTGAGGGCTATTACGAGCTTTTAGGCGATTTAAATCTTGAAGGGTATACTTGGCCCGTGGCGTTTACGACGAATACCTTTAAGGGGCGTTTTGAAGCGGCAACCGCCGTAACGATTGAAAACGTTTCGGCGAGGATCACGCGGAACATCAGCTCTGATAATAGCGCCACCGAGGCTTACGGCGGCTTGTTCGGTTATATCGACGGGGGTGCGACGGTGAAAAACGTTTCTTTTAAGAACGTTACCGTAAGCATTGATTCGGCGATGTGTAAGGCGGGGCAGACTGCGGGTTTTGGTTCTTTTGCGGGCTATATTCACGAGCAAGCGAGCGTAACGGGAGTTTCCGTTGAAAACGTAGTTTTGAAGCTGTACGTATTCTCGATGAGTAAAAGCGATTGGAGCTTGAACGCTATTGCCAACGGTAACGTTGCGGGCATATTGCATAACGCAAAAACAGTGAAGATAGAATGTTATTCCGAAGACTACAAAACTTATTTCAGTTATAACTACGATCCCCGTACGCTTGTGATCGACGAAGACGGCAACGTAACGTTTACGGTGGGCAATTGTACAACTTGGAATAATAAAAATCCCGATCTTGAAAATTATTATGAATTTGAATATTAACGGAGGTAAGAAACATGAATAAGAAAATCATTGCGTGTTTGATGAGCGGCGTACTCGGCTGTTCGATGCTTTTGACGACGTTCGCAGGCTGTGCGCCGACCAAAAGAGACAGTATCGTTTTGATGGCGGAAGAAATGAGCGGCTTGTTCAATCCGTTCTATGCGACGAGCGGCGCGGATATGGACGTTGTGGGGATGACGCAAATCGGCATGCTTTCGACGGACAAAAACGGCAATCCCGTTGCGAACGACGACGAAGCTACGGTGGTGAAGGCGTTCAACTTTGAAACGGTTGTTAAGGGAGAAGATCAACAAACGGTGTATACGTTCGTTTTGAAAAACGGGTTGAAGTTCTCTGACGGCAAGCCTTTGACGATGAACGACGTACTTTTCAATATGTACGTGTACCTTGACCCCAGCTATACGGGTTCGTCCACGATGTATTCCACCGATATCGTCGGCTTGCGCGAATACAGAATGCAAAAATCGTTCGATGACGATAACCAAGCGGACGAAGAAACGGCGGGCTTGAATAACACGGCGCGTACGAGCGCAAAGATCCGTGTAAACCTGTTGGACATGATGTATCAGGATCTGCAATCGTACCCTGGCGAACCTATCGCGCAAGAACAAATGGAAATGGCAATTTCCGAATATGATTTCCGTCCCGAAGCGGGAAATCAAAAGGACGGGTATATCGACGCGGTGCTTCCTTTCTATGAACAGACGGACAAAGGAAACGAATACTACCGCGCGAAATTGTTGGAAGATTATCACTTGTTCTTGGATAAATTCGAGGAAGAGTTGGTTGCCGATTATAAGGCGGCAAAAGAATCGTTTGACTTGACGGCGAAGCCTTATAGCGAATGGAAATCACTTTTTGAAAACGACGTGTTTAAGTTCTTCTTCTACGAAGGGATCATTCAGCCGACGTACGCCAACAACGGGAAAGATAAAGAAAACATTGAAAGTTTTAGCGTAGGTTACGACGATTTGATTGCAACGTACAATACGATGGAAAAAGCGGTAGAGTATGCCTATAATTACTATACCGTTTCCCGCTTCGATGAAATTTTCTTGCGCTACGGTACGCCGAATACGCTGATCACGCAATTTACGGCGGAAGCAATGGATATCGAATTGCATGAAAAGCTTTACGAAGAAACGGGTTCGGCAACAGGCTTGTTGCATAAAAATATTGCGGGGATCGAATCTCTTGGGCACAGCACCGACGTGGAAACAGTGCAATTGCGTAACTACACCACCAACGATAAAGGCGAAGTAGACAACACTGCGGCAGTAACGACGTATAAGGTGGCGCAAACGCACAATGCGGACGGTACGCCTGCCAATGAGAACGAATACGATGTATTACGGATCACCGTAAACGGCGTAGACCCGAAAGCGGTGTATAACTTCGGCTTTACGGTTGCTCCCGCACATTATTACGGTTCGGCAGACGGCACGGGCAACGACGTTACGATCGATATTGCGAATAACGACTTCGGTGTGGAATGGGCGGATTCCGATTTCCAAAGCAAGGTCATTCAATCGCAACGCAACGTAGAAGTGCCGATGGGCGCAGGCGCGTTCCAAGCGACCAACGCCAACAACGATACCAATCCCGACGGCGCTTCGTTCTGGAGCAGCAACATCGTTTATTATAAGAAAAACGATCACTTTATGTTCCCCGTAAAGGCAGACAAATTGCGTTTGCAAGTGGTAAGCTCCACCAACGCGATCGGTCAGCTCGCTTCGGGCGCGGTAGATTATATCACGCCGCAGTTTACGACGACGAATTCCCAAACGTTGGATAATATGGCAAGTGACGGTTTTAAAAAGCTTAAATCGTGGCAGCTTGGTTACGGTTACGTGGGGATCAACGCAGGTAAAATCGATAATATTTACGTTCGTAGAGCCATTATGGCGGCAATGCAGGTAGAGCTTGCTTGTCAGTATTACGACGCAACTACCTGTATTCCTATCACGTGGCCTATGTCCAAGGTAAGCTGGGCGTATCCGAAAGCCAATGAAAACATAACTTCGAAAAACGATGACAACGGTAAGGATTGGACGCGTTGGGAAGATGGAACTATATCAGAGGAACAAAAGTCTTTACCTACGGAAGAAAAATTCCCTCTAACGATTGATAAAGTGAAGAAATTGATGAGATTGGCGGAACAAAACGGTTGGAACGGTAAGTATGAATTTACTTTCACTATCGCGGGCGCTTCCATTTCTGAACACCCGACCTACAACGTATTCCGTCAGGCGGAAGAAATTTTGGACGCTTGCGGTTGGGACGTTGACGTCAAGGCAGATTCGCAAGCGCTGACGAAGCTTGCAACAGGTTCGCTCGAAGTATGGGCGGCTGCTTGGGGTTCGACGGTAGATCCCGATATGTATCAAGTATATCATATCGATTCCACGGCAACTTCTACGTTTGCTTGGGGATACCGTGAAATCAAAGAGGGAAGTGCGGGCAGAAACGATTACATCGGCGAGCAAGAGAACGAATACGAAATTATCAAGGATTTGAGCGACTTGATCGAGCAAGGCCGTGAAACCTTGGATAAAGCGGCCCGTAAGGATATTTACAAACAAGCGATGCAACTCGTGCTTGATTTGGCAGTGGAAATGCCCGTATACCAAAGACAGACGTTGTACGCGTTCAATTCGAAGACGGTGAAAGGCTTCACGGAAGACGTGAACCCGTATTCCTCGCCGCTTGAAAAAATTTGGGAATTGGAGCTTGTTGACTAAGCTCTCCCATTGGAGTAGAAATGTTTAAATATATTCTCAAAAGAATAGGAATTTCCATTTTGATTTTGTTGGGCGTGTCGGTATTGCTGTATACGTTATTGCGTTGCATGCCGACCGACTTCGTCCAAAACAGGATCGTTGCGCTCAGCCAAACGACCGACGCCGTCAGCGAAGAATTTATTCAAAAAATGTATGCGGCGTACGGTTTGGACGGCTCGATTTTGGAAGGGTATTTCAGATGGATCGGAAACGTGTTGCAAGGGGATTTTGGCACGAGCTTCATTAGCTCCCGTCCCGTTGTTTCGGAAATTTTCAACGCGGATAGAATCGGCACGTCGTTCTTCGTGGCGGCGGTTGCTACCGTGTTTGAATTTATGATTGCGATTCCTCTCGGTATTACGGCGGCGACGCACCAATATTCCATTCGGGATTACGTGGTAACGGTGTTTGTTTTGATCGGTATTTCGCTTCCCTCGTTCTTCTTCGGGCAAATGCTTAAAAATATTTTCGCCTACGAGCTTGGTTGGTTCCCCGTTTCAGGGATGAAAGACGCGGGTATGTCGTACGCGCCGGGTAGCCCCGAAGCTCTTATGGACTATTTAAGGCATATGTTCTTGCCCATTTTAACCGTCGTCGTGCTTTCGATTGGCGGCAGAATGAGAATGACGAGAACGAATATGCTCGAAGTTCTCAATGCCGATTATATCCGTACGGCAAGAGCAAAGGGTTTAAAAGAAAATAAAGTGATCTATAAGCACGCGTTCCGTAACACGATGATTCCTATCGTTACGGGGCTTGCGGGGCTGATTCCCTCGTTGTTCTCGGGCGCGATGATTACGGAGTCTGTATTCGACTTGACGGGTATCGGAAGCTACGCATTGAACGCAATGCAACAGGGCGATATCCCCGTCATTATGACGTATAATATGTTCCTTGCGGCGCTTGCCGTACTCGGCGTGTTGCTTGCCGACTTGATGTATGCGGTGGTCGATCCGCGCGTCAAATTGGCATAGGAGGGAATTATGGAAGAAAAGAAAGATTTACAAACGCAAGAGGGCGAAATGACTACCTTAGACGTGGAAACGCCCTTGGATAAAAACGTAAGACTGTTATCGCCTACGAGAATGGTACTTCGTCGGTTTTTCCGTTCCAAGCTGTCTATTATCGGGCTGGTGATGCTGATCGCGCTGTTTGCATTTTCTTGGCTCGGTCCTGTGTTCTACACGCAGTGGGGCGAAATCGAGGTAGACCGCGTGGGCGCAGTTGTGTATCAAGAATTTCCTGCAACCGTGTTTGAAAACGGTAGTTTTATTCAAGTGATTGCAACGAATAACGGCGTCAACGCGTTGGCTCCTCCTTCTATCGATCATCTTTTGGGCACGGACGAACAGGGTATGGATATTTTCACTCGTTTGATGTACGGCGGTCGGCTGTCGCTTACGCTCAGCTTCCTGTCCGTATTCTTGACGACGGCGCTCGGCGTTATTATGGGCGGTATCGCAGGATATTACGGCGGAATTGTAGATAACATCATCATGCGTATATGCGACGTGTTGATTTGTTTGCCTACGCTGCCGTTGATGTTGATCATAGGCACGGTGTTGGAAGCGAATAAGATTCCTTCGGAATATTACATATACCTGCTAATGGGGGTGCTGTCCCTCTTCTCATGGCCAGGTATGGCGCGGCTTGTGCGCGGACAGATTTTGTTCCTCCGCGAGCAGGAATATATGGTTGCGGCGGAAGCGATGGGGTATTCTACTCCAAGGCGAATCTTCAAGCACCTGATTCCCAATATTTTGCCGCAAATTTTGGTATCGATGACGCTTTCGCTCGGCAGTATGATTTTGTACGAATCTACGCTGTCGTACTTGAACCTCGGCGTTAAGATCCCCTATGCTTCGTGGGGTACGATGATTGAAGTTATTTCGCGCAGAACGGATATTTTGCAGTATAACTTAAACGTTTGGGTGCCTTCGGGGATTTGTATTATTATCGCCGTTTTGGGCTTTAACTTTATCGGCGACGGCTTGCGCGACGCGCTCGATCCGAAACAAAGGAGATAAGAATGGGCGTTTTCAAGTTATTCAAAAAAAATAACGGCGAAAAGAAGAACAGTCATTATTTAAGCGGTAAAGAAATCAAAGCGATTGCGAGAGAAAACGCGAAAATAATGCGCCGTTTGGAAAAAGAAAAATATCGCAAAAAGCCCGAATCGGAATACGTTACGGAGATGCAAGACGACAACAATATTCTCGAAGTGGAGAACTTGCATTCCTATTTCTTCACCGATCAAGGCGTAGTCAAGGCGGTGAACGGCGCTACGTTCAACATTCCGCTCAATTCCACGGTGGGCGTCGTGGGTGAATCGGGTTGCGGTAAATCGGTAACCTCGATGTCGATTATGCGCCTTTTGCAAGGCCCTACGGGTCAAATCGTGGAAGGCTCGATCCGCTTTAAAGCGTACGATTTCAAGCGCGACGAAAAAGGCGATTATATCCCCGTTTACGAACGCGACGAAAACGGCGAGATCGTATACGAACAAAAACTCGATAAAAAGGGCAAGCCCGTCTTGGATAAAGCGGGCAATCCCGTGATGATCCCGAAACAAAAGACGGACGAACACGGCTTGGGGATTTTCGAAAAGGAAGAAAAGGTTTTCGATATCGCAAAAATGCCGATCGACGAAATGTACCGTTTGCGCGGCAGACAAATGTCGATGGTGTTCCAAGAACCCATGACTTCGCTCAACCCCGTATTCACGATCGGCGATCAGCTTGACGAAGTGACCCTTTTGCACGTGCCGGGAGCAACGAAAGAGCTTGCCAAAAAGCGTTCGATCGAAATGCTCAACATGGTAGGGATTGCGATGCCCGAACGGGTATACGCCTCCTTCCCGCACGAGCTTTCGGGCGGTATGCGTCAACGCGTGATGATCGCAATGGCGCTTGCGGGCGAACCCCGTTTGATCATTGCCGACGAGCCGACGACGGCGCTCGACGTTACGATCCAAGCGCAAATTCTCGATCTTTTCAACGATTTGAAACATAGAATTAACGGTTCGATCTTGCTGATCACGCACGATTTGGGCGTAATTGCGGAAATGGCGGACTACGTGATCGTTATGTATGCAGGGCGGATCATCGAACAGGGTACGGCTTCGGAAATTTTCCATAATCCTTGCCATCCTTATACGCAAGGCTTGCAAAAATCCAAGCCCACGATGAAATCCTCTACGGATAAGCTGTTCAATATCCCCGGCAACGTTCCCAATCCCGTCAATATGCCGAATTATTGCTATTTTAAGGAAAGATGCTCCAAGTGCGTGGAAAAATGCTCGGGCGATTATCCT
This sequence comes from Clostridia bacterium, assembly GCA_017463145.1. GTDB lineage: Bacteria > Bacillota > Clostridia > Christensenellales > Borkfalkiaceae > Scatosoma. The sequence continues at coordinate 4,115 of JAFTPR010000046.1, read as the reverse complement.
TGCATGGTACAGGTTAGCCCCACGCATTTCGTGGCTTGCCATTTATACGAAGAAGAAAATCCCGTCGAAGTTAAGACGGACGGGGAGGTGTGATGATGTCGGAACGCGAAGAACAAACCACAGGCGCAATTTCCACTGCCCCGATCGAAGATTTTTCGAACTTCGATAACGAAGCGGAAGCGCTGAGAGAACAACAGGCGCGCGACGCACAAGCGGAAGCGGACAGAGAGTTGCCGCCCGATCCCGAAGCCATTTTGGAAGTTCGGCATTTGAAAAAACATTTCCCGCTCAAAAAGACCTTGATGGGGAAAGTTCTTTCCGCACTCAAAGCGGTAGACGACGTATCCTTTAAAGTCTATCCTGGGGAAACGCTCGGGATCGTAGGCGAATCGGGGTGCGGAAAAACTACGATGGGCAGAACCATCTTAAAGCTCCACCAACCCACGGACGGGCAGGTGTTCTTTAAGGGCGTGGACATCGCGAATTATAAGGCGAAACAAATGCGCCCGCTTCGTACGAAAATGCAGATCGTATTCCAAGACCCGTATTCGTCGTTGCCGCCGAGAAGTACCGTAGGCGATATTATTTCCGAGCCTGTGCGGGTGCACAAGATCGTGCCCCCCGATCAGGTGAAAGACTACGTTTTGAAGCTTATGGATCAATGCGGCTTGCGCGATTATTATTACGAAAGATACCCGCACGAATTTTCGGGCGGTCAGCGTCAGCGTATTTGTATTGCAAGAGCGCTTTCCGTACAGCCTGAACTCATCGTTTGCGACGAGCCGGTGTCCGCGCTCGACGTATCCATTCAAGCGCAGATCATCAATCTGTTGAAGAAATTGCAGCAGGAACAAAAATTCACCTATCTTTTCATCTCGCACGATCTTTCCGTCGTAAAATATATTTCCGATAAGATCGGCGTTATGTATTTGGGTTCGATGGTGGAATTTGGGAAAAAGGACGATATTTTCTCCAATCCCATGCATCCGTATACGCAAGCGCTGTTTTCGGCGGTACCCAATCCCAACCCCGATGAAAAGACCGACCGCATTTTATTGAAAGGGGATATCCCTTCGCCTGCAAATCCTCCGCTTGGTTGTAAATTCCACACCCGTTGCCCGTTGGCAAAGGAAATTTGCAAGCATATCGCGCCCGCTTATAAAGATTACGGCGACGGTCATTTCGTGGCTTGTCATTGCTATCCTCAGGAGTAAGAATGGCTAAAAAGAAGAAGGAAAAAATCACCTATTACGACGACGGTTCCACGATCTCCGATATGTCGGAAGTCGGGGGGATCGGTCGGCGCGCGCCCAATCAAAAGCCCGCGCCGCCCCCTAAGAAAAATTCTACTTTTAAAGAAAAGTGGGATACCTATTGGAACGCGGTGAAGATGATGTTCTTCCCCATGCTCGTCGCATTGTTGGTTCTTTCCGTTATCTTCCTCTTGCTCTATCTTTTGTAAAAAAAGAAAATCCGCTTAAACGGCGGATTTTTTGTTTATAAGGAGGGAAATTTTATTCTTGTTGATAAATCAACTGTTTTTTTTATTCAAATACTTGACAACGTACGGGGAATAGGGTATAATAAATCATAGATATTTGTGAAAGAATTGTGAAAAAACGGATTTCTTTCGCAAACGAAGAGGTAAACATGATTAAAAGTAAAATTTGCGATCTGCTGGGGATCCGTTATCCCGTCTTTCAAGGGGGGATGGCTTGGGTCGCGGACGCCGATCTCGCGGCGGCTGTTTCCGAGGCGGGCGGCTTGGGGATCATTGCCGGAATGAATATGAACGGCGAACAGCTCCGCGCAGAAATCAAAAAGCTGAGAAAAAAAACGGATAAACCGTTCGGCGTGAACGTGATGCTGATGAGTCCGTATACGCCCGAAGTAGCGGAAGTCATCATTGAAGAAAAAGTACCCGTGGTAACGACGGGCGCAGGCAACCCTTTGGCGTATATCAAAAAATGGGTGGACGCAGGGGTGAAGGTCATTCCCGTAGTGGCGTCGGTGGCGCTTGCAAAATTAGTGGCGAAGCGCGGCGCGACGGCGGTGGTTGCCGAGGGCGGCGAATCGGGCGGCCATATCGGCGAAGCGCATACGATGCCGCTCATTCCGCAGGTGGTGGACGCGGTGGATATCCCCGTGATCGCCGCGGGCGGGATTGCAGACGGCAGAGGTATGGCGGCGGCGTTCATGCTCGGCGCGGAAGCGGTGCAAATGGGCACGCGGTTCTTGGTGGCGAAAGAATGTAACGTACACCAAGTGTATAAAGAAAAGGTTTTGAAAGCCAACGACACGGCGACGGCGGTGAACGGCAGACGGGTAGGGCATCCCGCCCGCGCGCTGAAAAATCCGTTTACGCGTGCGTTTACTGAGCGTGAGAACGCGGCGGACGCAACGGACGAGGAAATCATGGCGTTCGGCACGGGCGCGCTGAGAAAAGCCGTCAAGGACGGAGATTGGGAAAACGGCTCGTTCCTTTGCGGACAAGTGGCGGGGCTTGTGGATCGCGAGCAGACCTGTAAGGAAATGATCGAAGAGATCGTTTCGCAAGCGGAAACGATCTTGCGCGGCGCGGCTTCGCGGTGCGAATAAAAGGAGCGAATATGTTAAGAGAAGAAATTATGGAGATCTTGCCGCACAGGGACGCGATGCTCCTTGTGGACGAGATCAACGAAAACGACGACGGCACGGTTACGGGAAAATATACCGTACGCGGGGACGAATTCTTTTTAAAGGGGCATTTCCCCGATAATCCGATCGTTCCCGGGGTGATCCTGTGCGAAATGGCGGCGCAATGCTCGTGTTTGTTGATGGCGGATAAGGTGAAAGGCAAAGCCACCCTTTACGCGGGAATGAACAACGTAAAATTTAAAAACCCCGTTCGTCCGGGCGATACGGTGGCGTTCACCTGTACGTTCGTGCGTTCGATCGGCCCTTTCTATTTTATGAAAGCGGTGGGCGAAACGGGCGGCAAGGCGGTTTTGAGCGGCGAATTTTCGTTTGCGCTCATCGACCCCGAAAAAGCAAAAGAACAAAAGTAATATGAAAGAAAATAAAAACATAGAAATATACGGGAGAAAAAACGATGTATCAATTATTTTGTGATTCCAACTGTGAACTTTGGCATACTACGGTGAAAGACTTGGGCTTGAATCTGATTCGTATGCCCTATATCGTCGGCGACGACGAGTATTTCTACGACATGGGCGAAAATACCGATTTCAAGGCGTTTTTCGATAATATGAGAAAGGGCGCAACCCCCAAAACGGCGGCGCTGAACGAATACGCCTATACGGAGTATTTCGAACCGATTTTGGCGCGCGGCGAGGATATTTATTATATCACCTTCTCGCACCAAATGAGCGGTACTTTCAACGCAATGAAAAACGTGATCGCACAGCTCAAAGAAAAATACCCCGAAAGAGAGATCCGTTTTAAGGATACCAAGCTCATTTCGCTCGGTAGCGGCTTCGTAACCTATTACGGCGCGCTCAAATACAAAGAAGGCGCGACGATGGACGAATTGGACGCGTATCTGGACGAGATCATCCCGCATACGGCGTGCTATTTCGTCGTGGACGATCTGACCTATTTGTATCGCGGCGGCAGAGTTTCGGGCGTTGCGAGAGTCGTGGGCAATCTGCTTGGGATCAAGCCGATTTTGCACTTTAACGACGAGGGCAAAATTTTGAATATCAATAAAGCAAAAGGCCGTAAAAAGGCGCTTGATACCTTGCTTGGGTATATGCGCGATAAGGGCAGCGAGCTAGACAAATACAAGATTTACGTGTTGCAAGCGGATTGTCAAGCGGAAGCGGAAAGCTTTATCGCTTCGATTAAAGCGCAATTCGGTGAATTGGATATCGAAATTCAACCCGTCGGCCCCGTGATCGGCGCGCATTGCGGCCCCGGCACGATCGGTTTGATATTCCATTGCAAAGAAAGATAAAACCGTTAAAAACGCCCCCAACGGGGCGTTTTTGCATATTATAATCAAAACAGGGCGCGTAAACGCCCTGTATCTAATGTGTACATTATATAATGTACACATTAGATACAGGGCGTTTACGCGCCCTGTTTTGATTATAATATGCAAAAACGCCCCGTTG
>JAFTPR010000010.1 GCA_017463145.1 Clostridia bacterium | reverse complement strand
GTTGTAAAAAGTGCCACGACTTACGTTTAAAGCTGAACATAATTCGTGTACGGAATATTCCCCGTAGAGCTTTTCTAATTCATACAGTCTTGTCTTTAAAGGCGCAGATGCTGTGCAGTTGACTTTTTGCAAAATTTCACAGACATGCGTTAATTTAATTTGATTATTTTTCGGTAAATCATTATATTTCTTGAACCAATAATAGAGAGTGCTGCGGGGGATTTGATACTTTTCCATTAGTTCCTGAACGGATAGCCCACGCTTGTATTCTAAACAGCATTGTGCGATTTGAGATGGTGAATAGTGTTTTTTCATGAGTATAACTCCTTAAAATTATTTATTCCGATAAAATATCGGTAATTTAATTATAAAGGAAAGTCGAGACGAAATACAAGAGAATTAAAGAAGTGACTAGTATAAATTAAGGAGAGATACGCTTATCTGGGATTTTTTGAAATAACTATGGTAGCAATGAAGAAATGTCGTTTCGTTTAGCTACTGTAAAATCAAAATTTATCAATTTATACAAAATGGAATATCCCACAAAGGATACGATTAGGCAAGTTTGGGGACAAATGGGGTTTTCGATTGAAAAAGAAGAAAAAATAAATCGAGTAGAAGCAGAGGCTATTTTATATTGGGCGTATGGCGCATTAGAAGAAAAACAACAAAGAATAGATCAAACTTTAAGCTTATTTGGGCAAATCAAGGAGCTGAGCTCTATTGAATATAACATTGTTTACGAGAATGGTATTTTTTACAATGAAAGAAAAATAGAAATTAAGCCGATTATATCTATTGCTTCCTTTAATTCTGCTATTGCCAATTACAATAAAAGAGATAAAATGACATTTTATCGTGGTCACGCAGATGTTAATTATGTTTTGCAACCTTCTATTTATCGAAATCTTTCTTGGAAAAAGAAAGAAAGCGAAATGTATCAAGAGGTACTTATAACTTGCCCAGATGATTTTTATAATTTACACTCACACTTGGAAAAATTAGTGGAAATGCAACACTATGGTTTGCCGACAAGATTATTGGATATTACTACGAATCCTTTGGTCGCTTTATATTTTGCTTGTGAGAATCATTTTGATCGCGATGGTGAAGTTGTTCTTATTGAGTCGGAGAAAAATCAAATAAGATATCCTCAAAGCGATACAGCTACTATCTTGGCAAGTTTGCCTGTATTTAGCGAGGCAATACAAAATATGTTTAAGCTTAATGCAGAAGACAATATGTTATCGCAAAAAGATTTTAATGATAAGGTGGGGAAATTATTGCACGAAATAAGATTTGAAAAACCTGCGTTTGAAGCAAATATTAAAAAAGAAGATATATTACGCAGTATTATTGTTTTGGCGACAAAAAACAACAAACGAATTATCAAGCAGGATGGTGCTTTCATTTTATGTGGGTTATCTACGGATAGCAACGAATTAAATAGATTTAGGTATCGTGGGCGTTGTCCATTTACAATCGGAAGCGGTTTCTTGTGTCCAGCAAATTGTAAATATCATTTAGATAACTATGTGGAAAACTGCAAATATAGTCCGTTCACACACTTTCCGTTTAAGAAATTCCTGTCGTCGTATAATTGAAGCTATGGAATATCAAGCTTTAATGGTGTTTCTAAAAATCTTCTATTTGGAGCGAGAAGCTGTAAAAATAGAAAAAGATAATACGTTAAAAAATATCATTGTAAGTGCGATATTAAAGCATGTTGAAGTGGACAGGATAAGTCAAAATACACACGGCGCGTTTTTAAGCTATTCAAATCTTTCGAAATCGCAATTTACATATCAGCATTACAAGAGCTTAATGATTATTTATATTGTATCAAAGCAGACTTGTGAAGATTTCATAGATAAAAAACAGTTTGAATCATTGATAAATATAAACAATTCGACAATGAGTGAAATTGTAGAGTTTATTATACAAGAAAAACTGTACAATAGATACGACACTCATAAGTTGTTATTAGGCGTGTTGTATGCAAAAGCGGCGACTTATTCCGATTTAGAATCTTTTATAAATGAATGGAAGTCGATACCCTTATATCTTAAAAAATGCAACACAGCAAAACAAGCAACAATCTATACACCCGAACAAAAACCGCAAAAGATAGAAATAACAGTTCCTGTGGTCGATTTAGATACGAAGAGAAAGCAACAAGACCAACAAAGGAAAGAAGAAGCGCGCAAAAGACAAGAAAGAATTGAAGCGCAGAAAAGGTCTTACCGCAATCAAGGATTATGTCAGCATTGTGGCGGTGCGTTCAAGAAAAAGTTTATCTTCTTTACTTCGGATATTTGTTCGCGTTGTGGCAAGAAAAAAGATTATTAAAAGGTGGAATACAAGTGAAAAAGAAATATATCATTATGATAACCTTTGGAGTACTTGCAACTTTATCGCTAATATTCACTATTTTTTCCGATTGTGTATGGGATGTTATTTGGAATATTATGGCGATGATAGGTTCAGGCGTTCTTTGTTCCGCTATTGTTTCATGGAGAGTCGAGGCGGCTAATTTACGCGAACAAAAGGCTAACATTAGCAAGCAACGTGAATTTGTTACTATGTCGACGAGAATATGGATGAAGCAAGTTCTCGCTTTAGAAATACAAAAAACGTCAGGATATTTACATCTTCACAATCCTCAAAGTTTTACTTTCTGTTCTCAAGAAATGAAAATAGGCGAAATAAATAAATTGCTTTTAAGTTGCATTGAAAAAGCAAAAGAGAAAATGAGTTTAGATGACGAACAACCCATAGTTGATGCGGAAATCGAAAGGAAAAAACATGGTTTTTTATGCAATCAAATAATGCCTTATTATACAGTATTAAATAGTAGGATTGCTGATATTATCGAAAATAGTTCTTTCTTCTTTATCAATGGAATATTTTCAGAAGAGGAAATTAAAGATTTGGCGTCCTTGAAAAATATCGTTGAGTCCATTGTTAATGAAGCTGATTGGTACGATAGACATGGATTGATTGAGTATAAAAAGATTTTTTACGAGAAATATAAAAAATACGCGGCACTTTTTGGTATTACCGAAGAAGAAAAAATAGAGATTTGTTATTATAAAGAACTTGATACTTGAAAAATCCCATTTTATAACCTATTCTTACATTCAGCCCTGTGGAAATCTCTCTCCGCAGGGCTGTTTTATGTCGAAAAATCGTTTACTGACGAGAGTCGAGGGTGGAAGTGTGTTTTGCTTTTTATCCCCGTTTTCTCCTGTTGTATTAGGAATGTCCGTAAAAGCAAAAGAAAATCCTATACCGCGCGGAAGAATAAAATGGGGTAAGCTTTGCGAAATTGCAAGACGAAAAGCGGTTGCGATAAGCATAGAAAATGCGTAAAAAGGTTGAAAGGCGTTGCAATTGACTGCGGGGGAGTGGCATTGCAAGTAAAGGAAAACCGAGGGTTTGAAAAAACGCTCGGTTTTTGTTGCTTTACAGCGGAAAATGTGGTACAATTTATATATAAACAATAGGCATTTAAGGAGTGGGATATGGGTTGGAAAATTGCTTTGGGAATAGCGCTTGTATTACTTGCGGCGGCGTTGCTGATTGCAAGGTGGACATATACGGTTGCGTTTTATTCGCCTAAAAACCGCAAAGAGGACATCTTTGATATCCCCAAGGGCAAACAGTACGAGGCGGGCAAACCGTTTATGATCTCGTTGATACAGGAGATGGAAAAGCTGCCGTTTGAAGCGGTCGAAATTACTGCTCCTGACGGGACAAAACTTTGCGGAAGGTACTACCATGTACGAGATGAAGCGCCTTTACAGATACAGTTTCATGGCTACCGTGGTACGGCGTACCGTGATTTTTGCGGCGGGAACAAGCTTGCCAGAGAGAAAGGGCATAATACGCTTGTAATCGATCAAAGGGCGCATGGTAAAAGCGGCGGTACGGCAATCACGTTCGGTATACGGGAACGGCAGGATTGTCTTGCGTGGATAGACTACGCATTAAAAAGATTTGGAAAAGACGTCCAAATATTGCTTTCGGGCGTTTCAATGGGTGCGGCAACGGTTTTGATGGCTTGCGAATACCCGCTCCCGAAAAACATCAAGGGCGTGATTGCGGACAGTCCGTTTTCCTCGCCCGAAGCAATCATACGCAAGGTATGCAAGGAAATGGGATATCCGCCCAAGCTTGCCTTGCCATTTTTGCGCTTGGGAGCAAGGTTATTCGGCGGTTTCAAGTTAGACGGTTCGGCGGTGGAGGCGGTAAAGAAAGCAAACGTGCCGATCCTGCTTATCCACGGCGAAGCGGATTTATTTGTGCCGTGCGAAATGAGCAGAGAAATTTACGCAGCCAATCCCGAAAAAATCACGTTGGTCACGTTTGCGGATGCGGGGCACGGCATAAGCTTTATCGGCTATCCGCAGGACTACGCGCAAACGGTGGATCGGTTTATCGACGCTGTTCTTTCCAAAGATTGAAAGTATTGACTTGGCTACTGTGAAAGTTCCGAGGCGGGGCAGTATACCCGCTTCGGGCTTTTATTTTTTTGTTAAAAAGGGTTGCAATATATAGAGAAATATGTTATAATGTATTATGTATGAGTATAATCGGGAGGTTATTGCCGTATGAAAAGGAATAAGAGGTTATGGATATCGGCGATTTTATGCGCGGTTTGCGGGCTTTTTATATTCGTCGGTTGCAACAAAAAAAAAGGAAGAAGCGTCTAGCGGCGCAGCAGAATATTCAATTATGTACAGCGACGGGGTATCCACGCATACGCTGAAAGTCGAGTGGGGCGAATTATACGCCATACCCGAAGAACATATTCCCGCGGAACGGGAGGGTTACGTATTTGACGGTTGGTACGATTTAGAGGAGTACGGCAAACAATACGTGAGCGCAAACGGCACTTGTAAGGAAGCGTTTGCCGATAAGAAAAGCCTTGTATTGTATCCGCAATTTATCCCGCTGGAATACACGTTGTATCTCGATTACGGCGTAGCGGAGGCAACGGAGGAGTATGATACGGTATGTTCGGACGAAACGTTCCCTTCGCTTCCCGTTTGCGTACCCAAGGGCGAATACCACTATTACGTGTTCCAAGGCTGGTACACGGAAGAGAATTGCGGGGGGGAACAGGTTTGCGGCGCGAACGGCGCGTCTAAATTGACGTTTGGGAAAAAGTACCGCGATATGGCGGACGAGAACCGTTCTTTGCAATTATATGCGGGTTATAAAATTGCCGAATATTCCGTGAAGTTTCATTCCAAGAACGGCGAGCTTTTAAAAGAAGAAACCGCCAAGTATGGCGCAGAGGTTCTTTCCCTTGCGCCCACGCACGAGGGTACGATGGAGATTGTCGATTGGACGAGAGGCTACGGCGGTTCGGTCGTGTTTACGGGTATGCTGGAAGGCAACCTCAATCTCTACGTAATGCACTATAAATTCACGGTCACGTTCGACGGCACGTTGGACGTAGTGCCTGCGCCCGTTGTTTTGACGGAAGGCGAAAGCACGTTCCTGCCCGAGGTCAGCCGTGAGGGCTACACCTTGGCGGGTTGGGCGGACGAAAAAGGCAACGTACATACAGGGGATTATTGCCCCACGTGGAACGTCACGCTTCGCGCGAAATGGGAAGCAAACAAGTATAAAGTACTGTTCGACGCAAAGGGCGGTTCGCTGTCCGTAGTGGAACAGCTTGTGGAATACAAGAGCAAATATTCCCTGCCCGTACCTATGAAAACGGGGTATACGTTCGCGGGTTGGGCGGACGAGAACGGCGTGCCCTTTACGGACGAATACGGCGACAGTTTGATTGCTTGGGAACTTACGGCGCGCGTGAAATTGTACGCGCAATGGGAAGCCGTGGGCTATACCGTACAGTTTTATTCCAAGAGCGGCGGAAAATTGCTGTTGGAAACGGTAGGTAAATACGGACAGAGTATTTACGATATCGCCCCGACGCAGGAAACGGGCGAGGGGGATATCGTCGATTGGTCGAAAACAATCGGGGGCGATTCGTACGAAGGCGCGATTGTCGGGGAATCGAAATTTTACGTATTGCACTACGGCTACCTTGTCACGTTTGACTACGGCTACGGTACGACCGAGGTGGAGCGTGTTATGGAAGGGGAAAGCGTAGAGCTTCCGTTTGTGGAAAGAACAGGCTATACGTTCCTCGGTTGGTTTGATAATAAGGGCGTTGAAGTGACTGCGGATATCACACCCGAAAAGAGCGTTACGGTAACGGCGAAATGGTCGGAGAACAGCTATGAGGTCACGCTTATACCTAACGGGGGTATTCTCAGCGGGGCGGCGACGTATACGGTGAAGTATACCAAACTCACGCAATTCCCCAAACCCGTTTACACCACGTATGCCGAGTATAACCGTTTCGACGGGTGGTATTTAGACGAGGATTTAACGGATTGGTGTTCTCCCTTTGCTTTGGAGGAAAATCCGAGGGACGTCACTTTGTATGCCGCGTGGGATTTGTGTACGGTATACACGAGTATCGACGCTTCGCCGTATACGACGGCAGGCAGAGTCATTCTTGATTGGAGCAAGGAAACGGACACAAATCTTTTAAACCATACGTCGAGATTTGTTGTAAACGGCAATTATAACCATATCAATATCGGCAACACGACGGAAGAGGTCGTATTTATCGGCAACTCCTCCAAGACGTTTACCAATCTTTGTTTGGATATTTGCAACTTTGCCAACGGACAGCGTGTGGATATCCATTTCGTCGATTTCAATTTCACGGGGAACGCAGGCAACGTTGTCGAGCTGTATAACGATTCGGGTGCGTACGTCGTACTCAACGTAAAGGGGTACAGCACCGTCAGCACGAGCGCGGCAAGCGGAAACGTGTTCAACTTAAAGGGCGCGGAGCTGTTGATTAAGGGCGACGGCGAATTGACGGTGAAAGCGGGTAACGGCGCAAACGCAACGGTGTCGAGCGGTGACGGCGGAAACGGCGGTATCGGTATTTCGGCAACGCGTATGAGTGTTACAATGTCGGGTAAGGTGAGCGTGTACGGCGGTCACGGCGGCAACGGCAAGGAAGGCGCGCAAGGCGCGCAAGGCGATACGGGTACGAAAGGCACGTATGCGTTCAGTACAAACGCTTCCGAAGGCAAAAACGGCGGCAAGGGCGGTATGGGCTATACGGGCGGCGACGGTGGTGACGGCGGTGACGGCGGCGTGGCGGTTTCCGTATTGGTCTATTCTCCGCTTCCCGCAAACGTAACCCTTGTTTCGGGTAACGCAGGCGCGGGCGCAGACGGCGGAAAAGGCGGAAAAGGCGGCACGGGCGGACAGGGCGCGGTGCATAACGGCAACGGCGTGTTGATTGTCGATACTTCCCGTCACCGCGGTTTGAAGGGCGGTACGGGCGGTACAGGCGGTACGGGCGGCGACCGTGGTTTCAACGGAAGCGCAGGAAAGGCTTCCGCCAACGTCGGTTCGACTTGCAGTAACAGCGCAGGAAAGGCGAGTACGGCTACGCCTAAGCCCGGTTTGGGTGGCGACGGCGGTGACGGCGGCGCAAGAGGATACGTATATAACCATAGCTGGGATCACGGAACTTGGTACGGCAGCGCAGGCGGCAAGGGCGCGACGGGGCAACCCGGGATATAATTTGTTTGGAGGAAGCGTAAGATGAATAAGAAGCTTTTGGCGGCGGGGCTTGCCGCAATCGGTTGCGCTTGTCTGTTTTGCGGGTGCGATAAATTCAAAAGCGTCATCTCGGGCTTGAAGCCGAGCAGCGACGTTGCGCCTGCTTTTTACGAAATTCTGTATTCGGACGGCGTGACGACGCATACGCTGACGGTGCAAAAAGGACAACTGTATACCATTCCCCAAGAGCATATCCCGCAAAAGGAAGGATATACCTTCCTCGGCTGGTTTGACGGTGAGGAGTGGGGCAAACAGTACGTGACGGAACTCGGTATGGGCAAAGAGGCCTTTGCGGACAATAAAAATATCGTTTTATATCCCCAATTCGAGGCGTACGAATATAAACTGCATCTCGACTACGGCATTGCAGGCGACAATGAAGATACGTATACGGTCGCTTCGGACGAGGCGTTTCCGCAGCTTCCCGTGGGATTTCCCAAGGGCGAACTCCACTATTACGTATTTCAAGGCTGGTATACGGAAGAGAATTGTGGGGGCGTAAAGGTTAGCGGGGCGAACGGAGCTTCCGATTTGACCTTTGATGCGGATTTCCGCGCGCTTGCGGACGAGAACCGAGCGTTGCAATTATATGCAGGATACGAGATTGGTTCGTATTCGGTAAAATTCCATTCTAAGGACGGCGCATTATTAAAGGAAACGACCGTGCCTTACGGAACAGCGATAGCGGATATTGCGCCTACGGAATACGAGGGCAAGCAGATTGTTGATTGGACGAGAACCAACGGCGGTTCTGCGGTGACGGGTAACGTAGAGGGTACGCTTGTCTTGTACGTACGTTCTTACGGCTTTTTGTTTACGTTTGATTATGCGGACGGCACGACGGAAACCAAACGCGTGGCAGAGGGCGATAGCGTTGTTTTGCCTACGGCGGAACGGACGGGCTACACGTTTGAGGGCTGGTTGGACGCGGTAGGCAAGATAATTGACGAAGCTTCCGTTGCGCCTATGGCGAATATGACCTTGACGGCAAAATGGAGCGCAAATGCGTACGTTGTACAGTTGGATGCAAACGGCGGCGACCTTTCCGCAACGGAAAAAACGGTGTATTACGGCGCGGCGTATACGTTGCCCGTACCCCAAAAATCGGGGTATACGTTCCTTGCGTGGCAGACGGAGGACGGAGAATCGTTGACCGGTGAGTCGGGCAGCAGCGTTACGAATTGGAATAAAGTGACGGGGATAACGCTCGTGGCGAGTTGGGGGAAAAACTCGACGGTGACGTATGATTTGAGCTTATCTACGTTGAAAACGACGGCAACGGTTACGCAAAATACTGCGGGAATTTACGACGGAAGCAGACAAAAGCTTGCCGTGCCTACGTCGGAATATTATACGTTCGTCGGTTGGTATACAAGCTCGACTTTTGCTGCGGATACGGCAGTTACGGACGGGCAAGGCGCTTTGATTGCTTGTAGCGGCTATACGCAAAACCGCGCGGGCGGGTATACGTGGATAAGAGAAGAGGATTGTAAACTGTACGCAAAGTGGGCGCAAACGTATGATAAGACGTATATCGCTTCCGCAAGCGATTTTAAGACGATTGCCACGGCGGGGAATTATCTTCTTTTGAAGAGTTTCAGTTTAAAGGATGCGGGCTACGTACCTTTGGGAACGTTCCAAGGCACGTTGGACGGTAACGGCTATACGATTTCGAATTGGAATTATACGGGCGTGACAGGCGATTTTAAAGTCGGTTTGTTCGGTACGAATAAGGGTACGATTAAGAATTTGAAGCTGAGCGGTTGTACGCTGAATACAGGCGACCTCGGCAACGCAAGCACAAGAACGCTGTATATCGGTACGGTCTGTGGCGTAAATACGGGTACAATCGAAAACGTAATTGTGCAAAACGGTAGCGTGTACGGCAAACTCGGTAAGATTGAGGTTTCCACTACGTTCAATACGTATGCGGGAACGGTTGCGGGCGAAAGCACGGGTACAATCAAGAAATGCGGCGTAACGAACTGCACGATAGAGGCGCAAACGCGCACGGGCTACGAGGACGCAAGAAGCTATGTAGGCGGTATCGTCGGGCAAGCAACGGGCGGGAATATTGAAAATTGTTATTCTCGAAACGGTAAAATTACGGCGTACGGCAAGGGTAGTAAAATGTACGGTATATTCGGTATCGAAACAGGCGGCGGCAGACCCAAGTCCTATGCGGGCGGCGTAGTTGGCTACGCTTCTTCCGTGTTTATGACGAACGTGTTGGGGTATCGAAACACAATCTCTGCAAAGGCGGAGGAGGGCGCAAAGGGGCATAATACGGCGTACGGCGGTTCGCTAATCGGCGTGAATGGCAGCGCAAGCATGGCAAGGTGTTACAGCGAGGCGAGCGATACGTTGATCGGTTCAGGAAGCAGCAGCGGCGCGTCGAAAGTAACTATGAGCCTTTCCAACCTCGGTTTTTCTTCGAGTGTTTGGCAGGATTCGTCGGCAGGACCTGTAATCATTTACGGCTGGAAATAAAAAGGAGAAGGTTATAGATGAAAAAGAAATTTGCGTTGATAGGCGCGGTGTTAGGCTTATTTTGCGCGTGCTTTTGCGGCGGGTGCGAAGAATTGACGGATACGGAGAATATGGATCCGCAAATGTACAGATTTTTGTACGGTAGTTGCGCTCCTCCGCAAAAACAGGCAAGCTCTGCGCCCGAGCAATACGATATTATGTATTCGGACGGCGTTTCGTCGCATACGCTTACGGTGACGGAGGGCAAGCTGTATTCCATTTCCCAGCAACACATTCCCGCGCCCAAGGACGGATATACGTTCCTCGGCTGGTTTGACGCGCGTGAGTACGGACGGCAGTACGTTACGCCCGACGGTATGTGCGTACAGCCGTTTTTGGACGGCAGGGATTTGATACTGTATCCGCAATTCGAGGCGAATACGTATAAGATCGTGCTCGATTACGGCGACGCAGACGTGAACGGCGTTACCGTTGAGGAAGTATGCACGGATGAGAATTTACCCGTGTTGCCCTCGCAACTTGTCATTCCAACAAACCGTGATATGATTTTTAAAGGTTGGTATACGGAAGAGAATTGCGGCGGTTTGATGATTGCGGATAAAATGGGGATATCCACGTATACTTGTAACGGAACGTTCCGCGCGCTTGCGGACGAAAACGGCAACATTCGTTTGTATGCGGGCTTTGAGCTTGCAAACTACGGTGGATAATCCAAGGAGGCTTTGTACGAATGAAGAAAAGGTGTGTATGGTTAGGCATATTGTCCCTGTTGTTTTGCGCGTGTCTGCTTGGCGGGTGCGACGCTTTGAAGAAAAAGGATAGCTCTGTCCTCGGCGAATATGCAATCATGTATTCGGACGGAATATCGTCGCATACGCTTACGGTGACGGAGGGGAAACTGTATTCTATTCCCCAAGAACATATTCCGCAAAAGGACGGATATACGTTTCTCGGTTGGTATGATTTGACGGAGTACGGTAAGCAATACGTGACCCCCGACGGTATGTGCGTGCAAGCGTTTTTAGACGGTAGAGATATTGTTTTGCATCCGCAGTTTGAAGCATATACGTATAAGCTTGTGCTCGATTACGGCGAAGCGAACGTTACGGGCGCTTCCGTGGAAGAGGTACATACGGACGAAAGTATACCCGCATTGCCGGCGCAGTTGATTGTGCATACGAATCGGCATCAAATTTTCAAGGGTTGGTATACGGAGCAAAATTGCGGCGGCTTGATGATAGCCGATAAGCTGGGGATATCTACCTACGCTTGCGATAAGGCGTTCCGTAATCTTGCGGATGCAAACAGAAATATCCGTTTGTATGCAGGCTTCGAGTTGGCAAGCTATGAGGTGCAGTTGTATTCTAAGGACGGGTCGAAACTGCTCAAAACGGAAACGGCGGTGTATGGTACGGATATTGCTTTGTTGACGGCGGGGGTTGTGGAGGACGGATTTTTTATTACCGATTGGTCGACCGCCACGAACGACGACGTAAAGGGTTTTGTGTATACAGGCAAGGTAGAGGGCAATATTAAATTGTACGTTGCGGATAAAGTACAAGCCGTCACCGTTTCTTTCGAGAGTGCGGGCGGTGAGATTGTGGCAGGCGGCAAATATGCCGCGGGAACGGTGCTTACGTTGCCCGATATCAGCCGTCAATACTATAAATTTATCGGTTGGGAGTACGGCGGGTCAACCTATCGCGGTCAGTTCACGCTTCCCGCTGCGGACGTTACGTTCACGGCGCAATGGCGTTGCGAGGTGGCTGTCTATTCGAGAAATGCGGGATTGGAAATCAACGACGAGCATACGCAAAAAAATCCGTTTGACACGATCAGGCTATACGAACTGTTCGGGCGCGGCATTGGCACTATGATTTCCGAAGGGTATACGAAGATTTCCGTAAGCGTAGAAATAAGTATAACGGAGCTGGATGACGGATATAAAGAAATATACCTTGCCAACAGCGTTTATGCGGACGTGGATCAAGGCAATCCTTCCCTTTGGAGTGTAACGGAGCTGACTCAAGGCACGGATGCAACCCATAAATTCCAATTTGTACTTGATCTTTCGGCGGTTTGGGATACGGTGTATATGTGTTATAGCGCGCATGGCAATTTCGGGGATACTTGGAAGAGCAATTATCTTTGGGTATCGTTCAGTATTTATTAAGCAGGTAAGAGAGTGAACAACGAATATTTTTCCTTTGAAGTAATTAAAACGGATGAAGAAACGGGCGCGAGGGCGGGCGTACTGCATACCCCGCACGGCGATATTGAAACGCCCGTGTATATGCCCGTCGGCACGCAAGCGACGGTGAAAGGCGTGTTCCCGCGGGATTTGGAAGAGGCAGGGTCGCAAATAATACTTGCGAATACCTACCACTTGTATATGCGCCCCGGCGACGATATCGTGAAAAAGGCGGGCGGTTTGCACAAGTTTATGCATTGGAATAAGCCTATCTTGACAGACAGCGGCGGCTTTCAGGTGTTTTCGCTTGGCAAACTCAATAAAATCACGGACGAGGGCGTAGAGTTTTCCTCGAATATTGACGGCAGTAAACATTTCTTTACGCCCGAAAAGGCGATACAAGTGGAGCAAAACCTCGGCGCGGATATCATTATGGCGTTTGACGAGTGCAGCGAATACGGCTATACCCACGCGCAAGCAGAGGCGGCAATGAAGCGCACGGCAACGTGGTTGGAACGGTGCTACAAATTCCACGATAAGCCCGATCAGGCGCTGTTTGCAATCGTGCAGGGGAATATGTACAAGGATTTGCGCGCGCAAAGTTTGGAAAGAACGTTGCCGTTCGTCAAACACGGTATCGCAATCGGCGGTCTTTCCGTCGGCGAGCCGAAGCCGATTATGTACGAGCTGTTGGACTTCTTGCAACCCAAGCTCCCTACGGACGTGCCCCGCTATCTTATGGGCGTAGGTTCGCCCGATTGCCTTATCGAGGGCACGCTGCGGGGAATAGATATGTTCGACTGCGTATTGGCTACCCGAATTGCCCGCAACGGTACGGCAATCACGACCAACGGGCGCGTGGTGGTGCGGAACGGCAAATACAAAGAGGATTTCACGCCGCTTGATAACGAGTGTGACTGCTATTGCTGTAAAAACTATACCAAAGCGTACCTGCGCCATATGATCAATACGGGCGAGATGTACGGCGCAATGCTGTTGAGCTTGCATAACATCACCTTTTTGCATAAACTGATGAAAGGCTTGCGAAACGCCATTCTCGGCGGATACGTCAAGGAATACACGCAGGAATTTTACCGCAAATACGGCGGCGAGGGTAAATGGTAAGCATAGAAAAATTTGCGGTCGGAAAAAATTCCGACCGTATTTCTCAATTTATATGGCAAAATGCTTGACAAGAAAGCTATCAATGTGATATCATTTTAATATCAATAAACCATAAACGGAGGAAAGAAATGCTTCGTATCGAACATTTGAGCAAGAGCTATGGGGAGAAAAAGGCGGTGGATAACCTGTCCTTGCATATACAGGAGGGGGAGATTTACGGGTTTATCGGGCATAACGGCGCGGGAAAAACCACGACGTTAAAGGCGTGCGTGGGGATTCTCGGATTTGAAGAGGGAGAAATTTACGTGGACGGTATTTCCGTGCGGAAAGACCCGATCGAGGCAAAAAAGAGGCTTGCCTACATTCCCGATAATCCCGATTTATACGCTTTTATGACGGGGATACAGTACCTCAATTTCATTGCGGATATTTACGGGGTGGGAAAAGAGCGTACGGAGCGTATCGAAAAATACGGGGAAATCTTTTCTCTGACGGGGGACTTAGCGCAACCGATTGGGGCATATTCGCACGGAATGAAACAAAAACTTGCGCTCATTTCCGCGCTTATGCACGAACCGAAACTCCTTGTAATGGACGAACCGTTCGTAGGGTTAGATCCCAAAGCGGCACATTCCTTAAAAGAAATTATGCGGGATATTTGCCGCCGCGGCGGCGCAATCTTTTTCTCTACGCACGTGTTGGACGTGGCGGAAAGGTTGTGTGATAAAGTGGCGATTATAAAGGGCGGCAAATTGATAAAAGCGGGCGGCATGTCCGAGGTGAAAGGGGACGAGAGCTTGGAAAGCGCGTTTCTCGACACCGTGGAGTGAGGATAGGATTATGGTAAAAGCATTGCTTAAAAAACAGCTTTTGGAAACGTTGTCCTTTTTTCTGATTGACGCAAAAAACGGCAAACGCCGTTCTAAGGGTGCGGTGATCGGGTTTGGTGTTTTGATGCTGTACGTTGTGGTTGTGATGATTGCAATGTTCTATATGATGGCGGAAAAGCTTTGCCTGCCGCTTGTCAACGGCGGGCTTGCGTGGGTATATTTCGCATTCTTTGCTGCTATGGCTACGGCGTTTGCGGTGGTGGGAACAATTTTTGCTGTCCGAAACAAGCTGTACGAAGCAAAGGATAACGATTTGCTTTTTTCTATGCCGATTAAGCCTTGGGCGGTGTTGTTTTCCCGTATGTTCGGGTTGTACGTAACGGCGTTTTTCAGCGTGGCGCTCATCTATTTACCCGCCGTCGTTTGCTATTGTATTCAAGCGGTTTTTTCTGCGCTCACGGTTTTGTTTGCTCTGCTTTCGCTTGTGATTTTGCCGCTTGGCGCGGTTGCGTTGTCCTGTGTGTTGGGATTTCTTCTTGCGCTCCTCACGCGAAAGCTGCGCGCGAAGAACCTGTTCACCCTCTTGTTTTCCTTGGCATTTTTCGTTCTGTATTTTTGGGCGTATTCAAAAATAAATACGTATCTTTCCTATTTGCTTACGCACGGCGCGGCGGTGGGGAATACCATCAAGGCGTGGCTGTTCCCGTTTTGGCTGTTTGGTTTGGGCGCAAGCGGGAAAGCGTTGTCTTTTCTCGGTTTTGCGGGAATATTTATCGGCGTGTTTGCGCTTGTATATTTCCTGCTCAGCGTAACGTACGTTTGGCTGGTCACGCAAAAACGTGGAGAACAGAAAGCGACGTATAAGGAAAACAAAGCCAAGCAAAGCTCTGTGCTTATCGCCCTGTTGAAAAAGGAAACGTTTCGGTTTTGTAAGAACCCGCTTATCTTATTGAACAGCATGCTTGGAGCGGTGTTTTTTCTGTTATTGCCCGTTCTTTTGTGCCTGAATAAAGAAATGGTGCAGTTGCTTACCGCGGGCGGAAAAGACTTGAAAGTGTTGTTGCTTGCAGGTCTGCTTGCAATGGTGAGCACAATGAATGGGGTGACGGCTTCAAGCATATCTTTGGAGGGCGAAAGCGTTTGGATTGTCCGCTCTTCTCCTGTAAAAACAGGTACTGTATTTGCGGCAAAACTGTTGTTGCACATCTTGGTAACGGCTGTTCTTGCAACGATTTGCCATATCGTTTTATCCGTTTTGTTGGCGTTGCCCGTTTCGTATGCGTTGCTTGTTTGGTTGGCGGTTATGGCGGTCATTGTTTTGACGGCGTTGTCGGGGTTGGCAATCAATCTGAAATTTCCAAACCTGCATTGGACGAACGAAGTGGCGGCGGTGAAGCAAAGTCTTTCGCCGATGGTGTCTATATTTGCAGGTTGGGGCGTGGTGCTTACGCTTGCGCTTGCGTACGTGTTGTTGAGGCGGTATTTGCCTGTTTGGGCATTTTTGTGCATGGCTGTCGTTTTGCTTGCAGTAGGGAGTCTGCTCCTTTGCGTATGGCTGAAACGGCGTGGAGAAAAACTGTTTGAGGAGCTTTAAGAATTTGACATTATGGATATAATAAAGATAGACGGTCTGTATAAAAGTTACGGGGCGGTGAAAGCCGTGCAAAACGTAAGCTTCCGTGTAAAGAAAGGAGAACTGTTCGCTTTCCTTGGGTTAAATGGTGCGGGCAAGAGCACGACTATCTCCATTTTATGCGGTACATTGGAAAAGGACGGGGGCAGGGTTGAGATTAACGGCAAGGATCTCGACAAACACGCCGATAAGATACGCCGTGAAATCGGCGTGGTATTTCAAAATTCCGCGCTCGATAAACCGCTGTCCGTATACGACAATCTCAAAACGCGCGCCGCGCTGTACGGTATTACGGGCGAAGCGTTTCGGGCGCGCTTGCAAACGCTTTGCCAATTACTTGATATCGGTGATATTTTGCAAAGACCCGTCGGCAAGCTTTCGGGCGGACAACGCCGCCGGATCGACGTGGCGAGAGCGCTTTTGCACGAGCCGCAAATCCTCATTCTCGACGAGCCGACAACAGGGCTTGATCCGCAGACGCGCAAGACGGTGTGGGGAATTATCGACGGGTTGCGCAAGGAAAAGGGTATGACGGTGTTTTTGACTACGCATTATATGGAAGAGGCGGCAGATGCGGATTACGTCGTAATTCTCGACAGCGGTAAAATTGCCGCAGAGGGTACGCCGCTTGCGCTGAAAAATGCGTACACGCGAGATTGTATCACGTTGTATAACGTAACGGAAGAGGACGTGCAAACGTTGGGCAAACCGTATGAAAAATTGCCCGAGGCGTTCCGTATTTTGGTTGCGAATACCAAGGAGGCAACCGCGTTGATTTTGCAATACCCCGATTTGTTTACGGACTACGAGATTGTAAAAGGAAAAATGGACGACGTATTTCTTGCAGTTACGGGCAAGGCGTTGAAAGGAGAAAAGGAATGAAAACGGTAGATACAAAAGCGTTGCCCGTGCTTGTCGGACGGAACGTAAAATGTTTCTTTAAGGACAAGGGAATGTTCTTTACGTCGCTGATAACGCCGCTGATTCTGCTTGTGCTGTATGCAACGTTTCTCTATAAGGTGTACGAGGACAGCTTCCGCGCCTCCCTGCCTGCGGGGCTTGCGTTCGACGATAAGGTATTGGGCGGCTTGGTGGGCGGTTTGCTTTTGTCCTCTCTGCTTGCGGTAAGTTCAGTCACCGTTTCTTTTTGCGCCAATCTCTTTCTCGTGCAAGACAAAGTAACGGGGGCAAGAACGGATTTCGACGTTTCGCCCATTAAGCCGAGTACGCTTGCGGTGAGTTACTATCTTGCGACTGTGATCAACGCTATGCTTATCGGGATTGTCACGGCGATCGTGGGGTTTGCGTACCTTGCGTTTACGGGTTGGTTTCTCTCTGCACTCGACGTATTGTTGCTTGCGCTCGATATATTCCTGCTCGTGATGTTCGGCACGGCGTTGTCGTCGCTTATCTGTTATCCGCTGACCTCGCAGGGACAGCTTTCTGCCGTTGGAACGATTGTCAGCTCGGGATGCGGGTTTATTTGCGGGGCATATATGCCTATCTCGCAATTTTCAACGGGCTTGCAACGGGTTCTTTCCTTCTTCCCTGGCACGTACGGTACGTCGCTTGTGCGCAATCACGCGCTTCGGGGCGTTTGCGCGCAGATGGCGAAGGACGGTTTGCCCCAAGAGGCGATTGACGGGATTCGAAAGGTCGCCGATTGCGACTTGCAGTTTTTCACGCATACCGTCGAGGTATGGACAATGTATATCGTGCTGATCGGTTCGATTGCGGTGCTGTTAGGCGCATATATCGTATTGCATGCCCTGCGGGAGAAAAAACGCGCGAAAGATAAAAATAAAGGGACAGGTACGCGTTGAACGTAGCTTTCGACGAAAAAAGACTTGAAAAAGCCGCGTGAAATGTGGGTGAAAATAAAAAAAATGAAAAATATGGCGGGAAATCGCTTGCAAAAAAAAGAAAAAACGGCTATTATATAAGTACGAAAAACGCCGAAAGGCATTAAGGAGAATTTTATGTTGTTTAATTTGTTAAGCGCAAGCGCGACTACTTCTTCCGGTACGGGTACGGGCGGCAGCACTTGGGGTACGTGGCTGATGGTAGGTATCCTCGTTTTGATCCTCGTTGTATTTATGGTGTATAACAGACGTACGCAAAAGAAGCGTCAACAGGAAACGATGGATATGCTCGACGCAATCAAGCCGGGCAACAAGGTCAAGACGATTGGCGGCATTTGCGGTGTTGTCGTAGAAATTTGCGACGACGGTACGTTCGTGTTGGAAACGGGTACGGAAGCAAGCGGCAAAGCGTATATCAAGTTTGATAAGCAAGCCGTTTATCAGACGGACGCAGTAGTGGAAAAGAAAGCTCCCGAAGCGAAGAGCGAAACGGAGGCTCCCGCAGACGAGGCGGCTGCTGAAACGCCCGCAGAAGAGACGCCCGCAGAAGAAAAAACGAGCGACGAACAATAAACACTTCTAAACGAATATACCTCCGCATACGATAAAGCGGAGGTATTTTTTATGCAGAATGAATCGGTTGGCAACGGTATTTTTCAAGTGGTAAAAGGTGTTGGGTTGGCGTTGGGATTATCCTTTCTCGGAGCGATAATTTTTGCAAGTATTTTGACTGCCGCGCCCATAAAAAGTTCGGTTATCTATCCCGTCAATCAAACGATTAAGGTGCTTGCGGTGTGTATCGGCGCGTTTTCGTTCGTACGGGAGGAAAAGGGGCTATTGAAAGGCATAGCCGTCGGCGTGCTGTTCACGGCGCTTTCCTATCTTGCGTTTTCAGCGATTGGCGGAGATTTTTCTCTTTTGTGGCTCATACTCGCAGAATTTGCGCTTGCGGCGTTTGCGGGCGGGGTTTTCGGGGCGATTGCCGTGAATTTACGTACACGTTGAGGAAAAATGTTGTATTTTCCCTGTAAACCGCTTGCAATTTTGGGAAAAGTATATTATAATAGACGTATCAAATCATTTTGGACAGGAGGACGCTATGATTAAGACGATCGCAAAACCCGCAGATAAGAAAGTTACTGCTTGCGGCGAATGCAGAAGCACTTGCCAATCCGCTTGCAAGACGAGCTGTACGGTAGGAAATCAATCCTGCGAGAGAATCACGCGCGAAGACAAGATCGAACGCAAATAAGTAAGGCAGTAAACGAAAAAACGCAAAAAAGGCGCGTACCGTACGCGCCGTTTTTTGCCGTTTGCGGATAGGAACAACGTATGATACACGTATTTAACTACAAAGATAAAAATTACATTTACGACGTGGGCAGCGGTTCGCTCCACGAAAGCGATAAAGCTACCGCCGATTACCTCAAAGCAAAGGCAGAGGGACAAGACGTCGATATCACGTATTTGACGGACGAGCAAATTAAAGAAGCCGTATCGGATATAGAGGCGTTAAAGGCGCAGGGGCTTTTGTTTAAAGAAGAGGTCAAGGCGTATCCTTTGAAAAGTTCGGAGATTAAGGCGCTTTGCATACATATCTGCCACGATTGCAATTTTCGTTGCAGATATTGCTTTGCCGACGAGGGGGCATACCACGCAAAACGGGAGTCTATGGACTTTGCGACGGCGAAGCAAGCCGTCGATTTTCTGATTGAAAACAGCGGCAAAAGAAAGGTTCTTGAAATGGACTTTTTCGGCGGCGAACCGCTGATGAATCTCGACGTGCTCAAACAAACGGTGTATTACGCCAAAGAGGCGGGGGCAAAGGCGGGGAAGAAATTCCTGTTCACGACGACGACCAACGCCCTGCTTCTCAACGACGAAACGATACAATTTTTCAACGAAGAAATGGAGAACGTTGTGCTTTCGCTCGACGGGCGAAAAGAGGTGCACGACGCAATCCGTACCACGGTAAACGGCAAGGGTACGTTCGATTTGATTATCGATAAAATCAAGAAATTCATTTCCTTGCGCGGAGAAAAGAGCTATTACGTGCGCGGTACGTTCACGGCGAAAAATCTTGACTTTGGCAAAGACGTGCTGTTCATTGCCGATCAGGGCGTAGACTCTATTTCGATGGAACCCGTAGTGACGGATATTCCCGACTTGAAGATTACGGACGAGCATTTACCGACGATTGAAAAGGAATACGAAAATCTTTGCGACGCGTATTTGAAACGCTACGCGGAGGGAAAGGGTTTCAATTTCTTCCATTTTAACGTTGATTTGGAGGGCGGACCTTGTCTTTCCAAACGGGTTTCCGCTTGTGGCGCGGGGAACGAATATTTTTCCGTGACACCCAACGGCGATCTGTATCCCTGTCATCAATTTGCAGGGGATAAGAATTTCCGTATGGGAAGCGTGTTCGAGGGTATTACCCGCCCCGACATTCGGGAAAAATTCAAAAATTCCTGCGTATTTACGAGGAAAAAATGCGAGGATTGTTTCGCAAAATTCATCTGTTCCGGCGGGTGCAGCGCAAACAATTACCATTTCAACGGCGACATAGACGAGCCGTACGAAACAACGTGCGCAATGATGAAAAAACGGGTGGAGTGCGCTATGCATATCCTTGCCGTCAAAAAAATGAACGGTTAAGCGGCGCAAGAGGTTGTTTTTAAGGGAATTTTTTTGCAAAAAACGTAAAAAATTTATAATTCCCGCCGTTATGACTTGACGAGGGAATGAAAAATAAGTTATAATAATGAAGTACATTGTTATCGGTTAAAACCGAAAACACATCAGGAGGCAACGAATGGGCAAAAAGAAATCGGTGGTATTGATGACGCTTCTTACCATCGTAATCGTCGTATTGTGCGCGCTCACGGCGTTCCCTGCCTTTACTCTTCCCGGCACGGAGGGCGTAAAGAAGTGGAATCCCGTTGTATTGCAGTACGATTTGGGGGCAGACCTCGGCGGCGGATATTACGCGTATTACTATCCGGAAGGCGTAATTTCCGAAACGGAGTACAACGAAAACGTTTCCACGTTACAGGAAGCGGTAGATAACGCCACGGCTGACGAGAAAGCGAAAGCGGAAGAAGAATTGAACGATTATAAAGACGCCTATACGCAAGTAAAAGGGTCTACGCTGTATTTCTCCACGGAAGAAAAACTGAATATCGTTGACGGGGACAAGCTCACGGACGAGTTCGTAAAAGCGTTTAAAGCGGCTTCGGACGAAATTGCCGACCGTTTTGCAAAGAAAGAATATTCCGATTACCGCGTGGCGGTTGTGGACGGGTATTCCTTGAAAGTACAGCTTCCCGCTTCCGAGGATAGCCAAAAGGCAAGCGCAGCGCTTTCCTACCTTTCCAACACGGGCGAAATGACCGTGAAAAAGGGCGGCGAAGTGATTAAGGAATTGGAAGAAGAGGGCGCGAAAGCAAGCGACCTTATCAAGAGCGTATCGATTGCTACCCGTTATAAGACGGCGTATTTGCGTATCCGCTTGACGGCCGCAGGCGAGGCAATGTTCCAAGGCTATAAGGGCGAACTTTCCGCTTCGACGGATGCAAGCACCTCTACGGATACCTCTTCGATTACGACGCTGGATATCGTTGTCGGAGAAGAAACGGTTGCACAGCTTTACAGCGACAGCGTTTCGGGCAACGACAAGAAAGAACTTCGCGCAATGTTCGTGGACGAAGTAAACAGAGATTACCTCGAAACGATTGAAATTCTGTTCACGTCCGCATTGCAAAAGGGCGGCTTTGAGGTTACGTTCGAGGCGGATGCGGTGCGTTCGTTCGAGCCTGTATACGGCGAAAACGCTTTAACACTTCTCTTTATCGCGGTGGGTGTTACGATCGTCGCGGTGATTGCGCTTGCAATCGTAAAGATGGGCAGATACGGCGTAGTAAGCCTGTATGCAACCCTTTCCTACTGCATCATAACGCTGATTTGCTTTGCATTTATTACGAGCGGCACGTTTGAAGTATCGCTTGGCACGGTGCTTGTGTTCCTTGTAGGACTTATCCTCGTGAACTTGCTTCAATATCATATCTACAATGCAATCAAAGCGGAATTTGCTTTGGGTAAAACGGTAGAGTCCTCGGTGAAAGGCGGCTACAAAAAGACGCTTTGGGGTATTATCGACATCTATGCCGTATTGGTGCTTGGCGCGCTTGCGTTCCTTGTGGCAACGGCGGGTATCAGAACGGTTGCGTTGCAAGCGCTTATTTGCATTATCGCAGGCGCTTTTATCAATCTCCTTTGGGCGCGCGCCATCAACTTCACGTATCTTTCCGCAAGCAAGGATAAATACAAGTATTACCGCTTTGTAAGGGAGGATGACGACGATGAATAAGCTTTTGACGAAAACGGTAAAGAAATTCACGCTCATTTCGGTTATTATGGCGGTCGTATTGGCGGCGGCAATCGTGATAGCGGCGATCTTCGGCGTAAACTACGCGGCAACGATTGACGATAGCAAGTCCGTTACGGTGACAATGAGCTCCTACCTGTACAGAAACGAAACGGAATTGAATGCGGTGAAAACCGCTTGCGAAGCGGAGTTTGATAAGCAAGGCTTGAAAGTGGCGTTTGAGCAAGACGGCACGATGGGCGGCGACGAATGTGAAATCGTATACTTCTTTGATAAAAAAGCAGACGTTTCCAAAGCCGTAGCAAGTTTGAAAACGACGTTTGCAACCAAAACGGCTGCGGGCGCGGCTTGGGACGGATTTGAAATCACCGTAGCTTCCGCGACGGAAACGTTGCCTGTGAAGATTGCGGCGGCAAACTACGTACGAGCGGCGGTCGCCGTGGCATTCTTTGCTGTGCTTGCGCTTATCTACGTAGCGCTCCGTTACAGATGGCATCTTGGTTGCCTTGCGGCAATCGGTATTGCGGTAAGCTCGCTGATGACGGCTGCTCTTGTCGTGCTTACGAGATTCCCGTTCACGCAGTCCGTACTGTATGCGATTGTGGTTTCGGCGCTCCTTACGGCAATCTTCGTGCTGGCGTCCTTGAACAAGCTTCGCGCGGCAATGAAAGAGGAAACGGATAAAGATACGGAAACGTTGGTGGTTGAAAGCGTGGCGACGAAAGAAATCCTCGGCATGACAATTTCCCTCGGCGTGGCGTTGATTCTCGTCGGCGCGATTGCAACGGCTTCAACCCGTTGGTTTGCGCTCGCTTCGCTCATCTCCCTTGTCGTGTCTGCGGGTGTATCGTTGTTCTTCGTACCTGCGCTTTGCGTTCCTCTTACCGTAAAGGCAAACGAGCGCGCGGCGAAAAATGCGAAAGGCTACAAAGGCGCAAAGGCCACGAAAGAAAAGACGGAAGCTCCCGTTGCGCAAACGCCTGTAACGGAAACAAACGAAGCTCCTGTTGAGCAAACGCCTGTTGAAGAAACGCCTGTCGAAACGGCGGCGGAAGAACCTGTCGAGGAAGCGGCGGAAGAAATACCCGTGGAAGAAACGGTTGTTGAAGAAGCACCCGTTGAGAAAACGGAAGAAAGCAACGAATAAAAAACCGATACGAGAAAAGGGCGGGAGGGCTTTGCCCCTCCCGCATTTGATTAACATAACCGAATGGAAGTCGATCGGTAAAAAAGGTAAGATAGGACGGCTATGAAAAAACTCATTCCCGAATACGCGTTTGATGCGGAACAACTGAATATCATTCATTCGCTCGCCGCGCAGACGGGATTGACGGAGCACGTCACCCGTATCCTTTTTGCACGTGGCGTAGATACCGCCGAAAAAATTAAGCGGTTTATGAATCCGTCAAAAAAGAATTTCCTTTCCCCCTTTTTGATGCGGGGTATGGAGGAGGCGGTGCGCCTGATTACCGAAGCCCGTGACGAGGGCAAGACGGTGGCGGTGTTTGGCGACTACGACGCAGACGGCATTTGCGCTTCGGCGATTATGTATCACGCCTTGCGGGATTTTGGTATCGAAGCGCAAATTTATATTCCCGAACGCGCAGACGGATACGGATTGTCCGTCGAGGCGGTAGACCGTATTTTCGAGGAATGTAATCCCGAATTGTTTATCACCGTAGACTGCGGCATTTCCAACGCCAAAGAGGCGCAATATATTTATGAGCTTGGTTCGGACGTAATCGTCACCGACCACCACGAATTGCCCGAGGTTTTGCCCGACTGTATCGTTGTAAACCCCAAACTCCAAGACGATTATCCGTACGATAATCTTTGCGGTGCGGGCGTAGCGTTCAAGTTGGCTTGCGCTTTGATTGGTGAAAAGGCGTATCAATATCTTGATTTTGCAGCTCTTGCTACCGTTGCGGACAGCGTACCGTTGTTGGGTGAAAACCGTGATATTGTGACGGAGGGGTTAAAACTTTTTAACCACGCTATTCGCCCTTGCTTTGCGGCTTTGATTGGCAAAACGTACGACGGCGTAACGGCACAAACGCTTGCGTTTTCCGTTGCTCCCCGCGTAAACGCTTCGGGGCGTATGGGTGACGCGCGCGCGGCGTTCAGGCTGTTTACAAGCGAGAACGAGGCGGAAATATACGATTTGTCTGTCAAGCTTTGCTTGTATAATACCGAGCGGCAGAAGTGTTGTGACGAGCTGTACGCTTCGGCGAAGAAGAAAATTCTGGAAAAAGGCGCGTACGGCAACGTGATTATGCTTTCTGACGAGAGCTGGAACGCTGGATTTATCGGTATCGTCGCTGCCCGTATCGCAGAGGAATACAACCGCCCCACGTTGCTTTTTGTGCGGCACGGCGATATGCTGAAAGGCAGCGCAAGAAGTATCGAAAGCGTGAACATATTCACCGCTTTGAAAAATTGTTCGGCGTACATTGAAGAATTCGGCGGACATGCGCAAGCGGCAGGTATCAACTTAAGATACGAGAATTTTGAGGCGCTTGAAAATGCGCTTAACTGCGAGATTGGTTCGTCCTACGAAAGAAAGGACTTTGAACAGAACGTGTTTATCAGCGAGGAAATATCTTCGCCGCTGCCCGATAAATTTGCCCGAGAATTGATGGCAATGGAGCCGTACGGCGTAGGGCATAGGCGTCCGCTATTCAGTATTTCGACGGGGGCGTGTACGGCGCGAATACTCAAAGCAGGCTCGCCGCACCTGTCGGTGAAAAGCGATTTGATCGACCTTACCTATTTTTCAGGCTTGAAGCATTTGAAGATTATCGAAAGCGACGTGAAAAAGCAACTCGTGTTCGAGGTAAACGTTTCGCATTTCAAGGGCAAGGAGTATATTAAAGGGATTGTGCGGGATCTTCTCTACGACGGCAGAACGGGAAGAAGCGTTTCCGAACGGATATTCGCAAACACCGTCGCCCGATCCAACGTGAAAGGGGGCGTGTCGGAGATTGTGGAGCTTTCCACCGAAGAAACCGTACGTTTGATAGAGGAAAAGCGTAAGGCTTGCGCGTACGGGCTTTGTCTTATCGCTTCGGACAGGCGCACCGTTCGCGCATATGAGGGCTTGGAGGAACTTGGGTGTGATTTGTTCTACCCCTCGTCGAGAAACGTTTCCAATATGCTGATCGTTTCTCCTGCGCCCGACGCCGATTTGGCAGGGTTTAGGGATATTGTATTTTTGGATACCCCGTCCGATTTCAATATTGCTTCGCTTCAAGGCAAGCGTGTGTACGTCAATCGGGATATTTGCGGGTATACAATGTTTGAAAATCTCACCGTTTCAAGAGAACGGTTGCTCGACATTTTCTCCGCCATACGGCGGGACGTGAATTTGCTCAGAGGCGAAAATGCCGAAGCGGTTGCTCTTTCTTCGGGCGGATTGGGGTTTGATAGGCTTGAATTTATTTTTGCGTTGACGGTATTCGAGGAGCTTGGTTTGATTTCCTTTGCGGACGGAAAACTCACGGTGTACAGAGGAGTAAAAGCGGAGCTTACCGATTCTGAAATTTATCGCAAGGTTTGTTCTTTACAACAAGGTTAGTACGGATATGAAAAAGACTACGTTAGAAAGAATACAAGAGAATTACAACGGCGTGGACGAGGGTATGCTTTTAAAGGCGTACGAGTACGCGGAAGCGGCGCACGCTAACCAAAAGCGCGCTTCGGGCGAGCCGTATTTTATACACCCTTGCGCGGTTGCCGATATTCTTATCGATCTCGGTTTGGATGCTGCGACGATTGCCGCGGCGCTTTTGCACGACGTTATAGAAGATACCGCTTCCACCGAAGAGGATATCAAAAAGGCGTTCGGCACAGAGGTTTTGGGGCTGGTCAGCGGCGTAACCAAGCTGGAAAAAATCGTTTTCAAATCGCAAGAGGACGCAGACGCGGAAAATTTCCGTAAAATCTTTATCGCTATGGCGAAAGACGTACGCGTAATCATCATCAAACTTGCGGACAGATTGCACAATATGCGGTCTTTGAATTTCCTTTCCTACGAACGGCAACAACGTATGGCAAACGAAACGCTGGAAATTTACGCGCCGCTTGCGGGTAGACTCGGTATTTCGCAAATTAAGTGCGAATTGGAAGATTTGTGTTTGAAATATATCGATCCCGAGGGGTATGATTTCCTTGTGTACAACATCCGCGAACGCTTGTCCGAACGTAAGGATTTCGTGGCGCAGATTGTTGAGGAAATCAAGGAACTTATGTCGGGCGACGGCATAGAGGGGGAGGTGTTCGGACGACCCAAGCATTTCTATTCCATCTACAAAAAGATGAAGAATAAGGGCAAGACAATCGATCAGATTTACGACCTTTCCGCCGTGCGGGTTATTGTACAGGACGTGGGACAATGCTATACGGTGCTTGGTCGAATCCACGAAAAGTGGAAGCCTATTCCCGGCAGAATTAAAGACTATATCGCAACGCCAAAGCCCAACAAATACCAATCTTTGCATACGACGGTTATGACAAAATACGGTCAGCCGTTTGAAATTCAAATTCGTACGGAAGAAATGCACCGTATTGCCGAGTTCGGTATCGCGGCGCATTGGAAATATAAAGAGGGCAGAAGCGCAGAGGAAACGACGGCGTTTGAAAGCAGACTCACGTGGTTGAGAGAGGTCATGGAATGGCAGGGAGATTTGAAAGACTCCCGCGAGTTTATCGACGCGCTCAAAACGGAGCTGTACAGCCACGAGTTGTTGGTGTTCACGCCGCGCGGCAAGGTCATTTCCCTGCCGCCTGAGGCTACGCCCGTCGATTTTGCGTATGCGATACACTCGGAAGTGGGCAACCGCTGTACGGGCGCGCGCGTCAATTCCAAGATAGTACCGCTTACCACCACGCTTGAAGTGGGCGACGTTGTAGAGATTATCACTTCGCCGAACTCCAAAGGACCTTCGCGCGATTGGCTCAAATTTATCAAATCGTCCAGCGCAAAGGCGAAAATCAAACAGTTCTATAAGAACGAGCTGAAAGAAGAAAATATCCGTGTCGGGCAGATTAAGCTGGAAGAGGAAGCGAAAAAACGCGGTTTTACACTCAATACGCTCCTTACGCCCGAAAGCTTCAAACGCGTTTCCGAGCGTTTCTCGTTTACGGAAACGGAGGAATTGTTTGCGGCGGTCGGGTACGGCTCGGTGTCCGTCAATCAGGTACTCTTTAAGCTGATTGATTTTTACCGCAAGGAAACTCCGCACGGGTTTGAGTTGCACGAGGGAATCGGCACGGGTAGGAATGTTGGCGGCGTACTTGTCAACGGGCAATCGGGTATGCTCGTACGGTTTGCGGGATGTTGTTCGCCCGTTCCTGGGGACGAGATTGTAGGATACACCTCACGCGGCAGGGGCGTTGTTATCCACCGTTGCGATTGTCCGAATATCGCCGAAGCGGGAGAACGGTTGTTGCCTGCCTCTTGGCGTATCGAAGCGGGTATGAAGCAAAGATACAACGCAAATATTTCCATTCGCGCGGCGGATCAGGGCGCGGCATTGTCCGTGCTTTCGCAAGTGGTGGCTGATTTGAAGTTATCTATCACGGCAATCAACGGGCGTATCGATAAAAATCGTGACGCGGTTTTGGAGGCATCTATCTCCTTGACGGATATTGCCGAGGTGGATATGCTCATTAAGAAGATGCAGACGGATAAACGCATTTACGAGGTACACCGTATAACTTCTTTGTCCTAAACGACGTATATACGTCTTAAAACTTCGCCGATCTTTTGTATGGGTGCGGCGTTATGGTAGAATTATGCAAATTATCAAAATTGCTCCAAGGGGCTTCGGCTCGAATACGTACGTATTGACGGCGGACGGAAAGCGCGCCGTTGTGATTGACCCTGCGCAAAACCGCGTGGAAAGCGAGCTTATCAAGCTTGGTCTGCAAGCGGAGTACGTATTATTGACACATTGCCATTTCGATCACGTAGGCGGCGTTGCGCCCCTGCAACAGGCGGGCGCAAAGGTGCTTTGCGGCGAGGCGGAAAAACCGCTTATCGGTACGGCGGCGGATTTGTTCGACTTTTTCGGTTCTCCCCGTACGGCATATGCCGTCGATAGTACGTTTTTGGACGGGGAAACGAAAACGTTGGCGGGTATTTCCGTAACGGCGCTGTTCACGCCTGGACATACGGCGGGCAGCGTTTGCTATCTGATAGAGGAGAACAAAGAAAAGTATCTTTTTACGGGTGATACGCTGTTTGCGGGTACGATTGGCAGAACGGACTTCCCTACGGGTGATTTGGGCGAACTTCGCCGCAGCCTTAAAAAGCTTGCGCTTTTAGAGGATATGCCTGTATATGCAGGGCACGAAGAAGAAACAACGCTCGAAACGGAGCGTAAAACGAATCCCTTTATGGTAGAATAAGCAGTATGATTACAACCGATTGCGCTTTTCTCGAAAACGAAATAGCGGATATTCTCCGCCTGTTTAAAACCCGACCCG
Source organism: Clostridia bacterium (assembly GCA_017463145.1). Taxonomy (GTDB): domain Bacteria; phylum Bacillota; class Clostridia; order Christensenellales; family Borkfalkiaceae; genus Scatosoma. Next base: position 7,700 of record JAFTPR010000010.1, on the reverse strand, counting down.
AAACGGTGAAACATTCTTTCCGTTTCGACGGCGGTGTTTTTTATAATGCTTTTGAGGTGGACGGCGACACATTCGCCTTTGAAGATAAGGGGCAGGTATGCGACGAATTGCTGTTGAAACGGTTGGAGCGCCGTTTTGCCAAACTCCGCTTGTACGAGATATTGAGTGAAAAATACGGCGAAAAAATGCCTTGGGGCGCATTGACGGGGATTCGCCCGACCAAGCTTGCGTATACGGAGCTTGAAGGCGGGAACGACTTTACGGATTTGTTTGAAAAAATGCACGTTTCCCAAGAGAATATACGCCTCGTGCGGGATATTTTGCAAACGCAAGAGGGTATTTACGAAAAACGAGACGGGAATACCGATTTATTCGTTTCGATACCGTTTTGTCCCACCAAGTGCGCGTACTGTTCCTTTATTACCGCGCCCATTGACAAGACCTGTTCCTTTTTGCCCGCCTATCTTGCTTGTTTGGAAAAGGAACTTGCCGCTGCAACGGATTCCGTGAAAACCTTGCGCAGTATCTATATCGGCGGGGGTACGCCGTTTGCATTGGATACGCCCGATTTGCAACAGGTATTGCAAGCGGTTGCGCCCTTTGCGGACAGCGTTGAATATACCGTTGAGGCAGGTAGACCGGACGTGTTTACCGAGGAGAAATTATCCCTTCTCAAAGAGTACGGCGTGACCCGTATTTGTATCAATCCCCAAACGTTTTCAGACGTAACGCTGCAAAAAATCGGCAGGAAACACACCGTTGCGGACTTTTACAGGGCGTATGCGATAGCCGAAAAGTACGGTTTTTCCGTCAATATCGACCTTATTGCAGGGTTGACGGAGGAAACGGTGGAAACGTTTGAAGAAGGCGTAGAGAAGGCGGCGGCGTTGCAAGCAAACAATATCACGGTGCATTGCCTGTCCTTAAAATCGGGAGCAAAGCTCAAAGAGGAGATTTCGTATATAGAAAACGGGTTCGTTTCGGATATGGTTGCCTCCTCCCGTAAAATTTTAAGCGAGGCAGGGTATTTGCCTTATTATATGTACCGTCAAAAATATCAAGCGGGCAACAACGAAAACGTGGGTTGGACGAAAGCGGGTAAGGCGTGCATATATAATATAGACGTAATGGAGGAAACGGCAGACAACCTCGCTGTGGGCGCAAATGCAATCTCCAAGCGGGTATGGACGGCGCAGGGCAGGATAGAAAGATTGGGTTCGCCAAAGGATTTGAAAACGTATATCGACAATATCGACACAATTATCGAGAAAAAACGAAAATTTTTTGAATAAAAAACGGAAAACGGCGCAAATTTAATTTACATTCGCCAAAGATTATGTTAAAATAATAGTAACGGTCGCCAAGAGAAACGATTCTCCACGTTCCCCTTAGCGATACGGGATAAACATTCCATAGGAGGATAAAAAGAAAGGGAAAAGAACGAAATTATTGCAAAATTCGCAACGCACGAAGGCGACACGGGTTCGCCCGAAGTTCAAATCGCTTTGCTTACGCAAAGAATCAATCATTTGAACGAGCATTTGAAAGAGCACAAGCAGGACAATCACTCCCGCCGCGGTCTTTTGAAGATGGTAGGTAAACGCCGTGGTCTTTTGGACTATCTTAAAGAAAAAGATATCGCAAGATACAGAGCTATCGTCGAAGCGTTGGGGTTGAGAAAGTAATGAAAGCACGAAAGGGCGGGTTATTTTAACTCGCCCTTTTTTGCGGGTATACGCTAAGCGGACAAGCCTCGGCATAAGCTTCTTCGCGTAACGTATGCCGATACCGTATGCCGAGCGGTCGGGTACGGACAAGAACAAAAAAGAATCAAGAGAAAGGAGAATTTTTACAATGCCAAATTTAGAAAATGCAAGAGTATTCAAAACGGACTATGCGGGGAAAGAACTCGTAGTGGAAATCGGCAAGTATGCCGAGCAAGCGAACGGCGCATGCTTGGTGCGTTGTGGTGATACTGCCGTAAACGTAACGGTTTGTATGAGTGAAACGGCAAGAGAGGGTATGGATTTCTTCCCCCTTTCCGTTGACTATGAAGAAAAGATGTTCGCCGTAGGTAAAATCCCCGGCGGTTTCAAAAAACGCGAAGGACGTGCGTCGGACAAGGCTATCCTTGTTTCCCGTTTGATTGACAGACCTATCCGTCCCCTGTTCCCGAAAGGAATTTTCAACGACGTAGTCGTCGTAGCGACGGCGCTTTCCGTTGATCCCGATATCGCTCCCGAACCCCTCGCAATGATCGGTTCGTCCGTTGCGCTTTCGATTTCCGATATTCCTTGGGCAGGCCCTACGGGTTCGGTTATCGTTGGTTGTATCGACGGGAAATACGTCATCAACCCTACGGTTGCGGAAAAGGAACAAAGCACCATTCACCTCTCCCTTGCGGGTACGAAAGACGCTATCCTTATGATCGAAGCGGGCGCGAAAGAAGTGACCGACGCGGAGATGGTTGGAGCGATTATGTACGGTCACGAGGAAATCAAAAAGGTTTGCGCTTGGATTGACGAAATTGCCAAAGAAGTGGGCAAACCCAAGAAAGAAATGGAGCTTTACCACATTCCCGAAGATTTGGATGCGGCGGTGAAAGCATACGGCTACGACAAGCTGTACGCTGCGCTCGACACGTTCGACCGTCAGGAAAGACAAACCCGTCAAGCGGAAGCGGAAGCAGAGATTATCGAGCACTTCAAGGAAATCTATCCCGAACAGATGCGCGAAGTGAAAGATTCCATTTACTATATTGTAAAAGGTATCGTCCGCGCAAAGATTTTCGATAAGGGTATCCGTCCCGACGGTAGAGGCTTGAAAGAAGTCCGTCCTATCTGGTGCGAACACGGCGTTCTGCCCAGAGTACACGGTTCGGCGGTGTTCACGAGAGGTCAAACGCAAGCCCTTACGACGTGTACGCTCGGCATGCTCGGCGAAGCGCAGAGAATGGAAGGTCTTGACGAAGAAGAAGAGAAGAGATATATGCATCAATACAACTTCCCCGGCTACTGTACGGGCGAAGCAAAGGCGCTTAGAAGCCCCGGCCGTCGTGAAATCGGTCACGGTGCGCTTGCGGAAAGAGCGCTTGTTCCCGTTATTCCCGAACCTAGCGAATTCCCGTATGCAATCCGCGTTGTATCCGATATTATGTCCTCGAACGGTTCGTCCTCGATGGCTTCCGTTTGCGGCTCGACGATGGCGCTTATGGATGCAGGCGTTCCCATCAAAGCACCCGTTGCAGGTTGCGCTATGGGTCTTATCAAAGATCCCGAAACGGGTAAATACGTCATCATGACGGATATCCAAGGCTTGGAAGACTTCCTCGGTGATATGGACTTCAAGGTAGCGGGTACGGAAAAGGGTATCACGGCTATCCAAATGGATATCAAGATTAAGGGTATTTCCGAACAGATTATGTTGGATGCAATCGCGCAGGCGCAAGAGGGCAGAAGATTTATCCTCGGCAAGATGCTCGAATGTATCCCCGAAGTTAAGGAAGAATTGTCCGTATACGCGCCCAAGATCGTTACGTTCAAGATCAACCCCGAAAAGATTGGTGACGTTGTCGGTAAACAGGGCAAGGTCATCAACAAGATTATCGAGCAAACGGGTACGAAGATCGATATCGAAGAGGACGGCACGGTATGTATCGCTTGCTATGGTGATATTGCAAATGCGAACCGCGCGAAAGCGATTGTTGAGAGCATTGCGCACGATCCCGAGGTTGGCGATATGTTCGTGGGTGTAGTCGTTCGTATCCTCTCCAAAGTCGGTGCGTTCGTAGAGTTTGCGCCCGGTAAGGACGGTATGATTCACATCTCGAAGCTTTCCGAACAGAGAGTGAACCAAGTAGAGGACGTTCTTAATATCGGCGACAAGGTTAAAGTAGAGATTATCAAGATTGGTGAAAAGGGAATCGACCTTCGCCTTCTTGAAAAAATGGACTAATGACAAAATAAATCGGGCTTCGACCAAATCGGTCGAAGCCCAAATTTTTTTCTTTGTCTATTTACGGTGCGGAAAGCCCGCTCATTGTGGTTTTCTTCTTTTTATTATACACGGTGGGGTTGTTGCCCTTGGAATTTCCTGTACAATCGCAACAGTCGGAAATGCCACAGTCGGCGCAGTCGCAATCTCCGTCGCCGCAAATAAGGGCAATCAGTACGATAATCCCTATGCCGCAGGTCACGAGGATTGCCGGTGTGACGAGCGCCGCCGTCAGCTCGGCGAAGTTTTCCGCAGGCGCAAGCGCGCCGAAACCCAATACGCCGACAAGCAATAAAAAGAACAGGAAAAACATACCCGCATGCGTTGCGTTTTGAAAGGTATTGGCAAACAGCGGAGCGCAACATACCCCTGCCGTTATGCACACGCCTACAAAAAGTATGGAGCAAAGGGCAATATACCACGGCTTGGCGGCAAGTCGATAAGGGGTAAGAAACGCCATAAAGACAAGGAAACAGGCGCTTGCTATACCCGCCAAAGCAAGGAGCGAGGGGATATGTACGGTGACTTGTTTGCCGACTGCATAGGCAGTAATCAGCAGTCCGCAGGCAAGAGCGCTTACAAACAGAGCGCAGTAGCGGAAAGCTGTGCCTTGCGCCCTTACGGCGAACAAGATTGCCGAAACGAGCCAAAGCACAACGCCAATTGCAAACGGTACGCCCCACTTCCACGCAAAGGCGTTGCCAAGCGCCGTAAAGGCGTATACGCATACGGCGACGAATACAAGATAAACTGTTATCAGCAAGAACGCTTGCCACATTTTTTTACTTTTCATATGAAAATTATAGCACGGTTTGGGGAAGAAGTCAAGTTAATGTTGACAAAACGCCGCGCATATTGTATAATAAAGGAAAGAGGTAGTATTATGGTGAAATATTCGATTGTCGTGCCGACGTATAACGAGGAAAAGAGTTTGCAGATTTTTCATGCGGCGGTGACGAAAGAATTTGATACGCTTGGCGAGGAATACGAGATAATTTTTGTCAATGACGGCAGTACGGACGGAACACAATCTGTTTTGGACGGGCTTTGCGCATTGGACAAGCGTGTAAAGGTTTGTCGTTTTTCCCGTAACTTCGGGCAACAACCCGCAATACTTTGCGGTATGGACAATGCAAAAGGGGAAGCCGTCCTCGTTATGGACGCTGACCTGCAAGACCCGCCCGCCGTTGCGCTGAAAATGATTGAAAAATGGAAAGAGGGGTACGAGCTTGTTCACGGCAGACGTGAAAAGCGACACGGAGAGTCCGCGTTTAAGAAGAATACGGCAAAGCTGTTTTACGGCTTTACCCGTAAAATAACGGGCTTGGATATCCCGTCAAGCGTGGGGGATTTCAAGCTGTACGATCGGAAGGTGGTCAACGCCGTGCTTTCGTTGAGCGAACACGACAGATTGCTCCGCGCGCAGACGGCGTGGCTGGGTTTTAAGCAAGCGTTCGTTGATTTCGAGCGGCCGCAACGGGTGGCGGGAAAAACGCATTACACCGTCAAAAAAATGTGTAAGCTCGCCCAAGCGGGTATTTTTCCCAATACCGACTATACGCTCACGTTGCCTTTGAAATCGGGGATAGCGCTCCTTGTTTTGAGTGTGGTTTGTATGGTTGTATTTATCGCGCTGTCTTGCGCTGGCGTTTCGTTTGGCGGGCTTATAGCATGGATTTTTCCTGCGATAGGCGTTGCAACGGGAGCGGTATTGCTTTGTCAGGGATTGACCAATATCCATATTGCAATGATTTATCGGGAAGCGCAAAACCGCCCGAAATATATCGTATCGGAAAAGAAAAATTTTGTGGAATAAGAAAAACTGCTCGGCTTTGCTGAAGCCGAGCAGTTTTTTAATGTCCGTAATTAAACGTTGAGGATACGGCAAATGCTCTTTTTCGTAATCATGCAAACGAGATCGAGCACCCAGATAAGCCAACCGCCGAAGATGCGGATGATGCCTGCTACGATTTTGCCCTCTTGCAATCTCGTAACTACGCCGCAGAACCACGCCGTAACGGGAATAATGGCAAGCACCAAGCTTACAATCCAATCAAGACCGAAATAATCTTTCTTTGAAGCCATAACAGTATACCTCCATATAGTATTGATACTATTATTATACTATACGAAACGCCTTTTGTCAACCTTCGTATTTAAAAAAAATTCGGTAAAAAAGGAATTATTCGGTTTTTTTGTCGTTTTCGTCCGTTTGTTCGTTTTCCTTCGGGGTGTTTGCTTGCGCGCTTTGTTTGCAAAGCAACATCAACCCGAAAAACAGGACTGCGCCGAGGATAAAGCCGATTGCCCATGCAAAGCCCAACCATACGCCCACGGGCATCACGGCGGCAACGCATAAAGCGGAAAGGACCGTAAATAGAACTTGAAGTTTGGTAAGCATACGTTTTCTCCTTATATATTATATATTGTATCACGCGCGCACGCGTAAGTCAAGGAAATTGCTTCCAAAACGTTGACAACGCTCCCAAAAAGGGCTATAATGAACGTCGGAGGAGAATATGGAAGAAGCATTTTTGAGGATCGACACGCATACGCATTCGTGCGGTGTGAGTAAATGTTCCAAGGTGACGCCTGAACAGATTATCGTGGAAAAACGTAAACTCGGCTACGACGGCGTCATTTTAACGAATCATTGTCAGGCTTGGTATTATCCGCCTGAACAACACGGCGCGTATATCGAAGCCGTCATTGCGGAATATAAAAAAGGCAAGGCGTATGCCGATACGTTGGGTTTTGCTTTTTGGTTGGGATTAGAGGTTACGCTCAACGTTCCCGCTTATGCAGACTATCTTTTATTTGGTGTTACGGAAGGTTTTTTAAGACGGACGCCCTGTTTGTATCAACTTACGCAAAAGGAGCTGTACGCGCTTTGTAAGGAAAACGGGGTCACGCTTATACAGGCGCACCCGCTTCGGCACGAGGGTGTGGGGGATACCGATTACCTTGACGGGATAGAAATAAACTGTACGCCTGCTGATTTTGAAAAACGCGAGGAGATTGTTCGTATCGCAAATAATACGGGCTTGGTTGTCACCTGCGGAACGGACTACCATTTCCCCGAGAGGGATATTCGCGCGGGTATGCTTGTGCCGAAAACGGTAAAAAACAGCGTGGACTTTGGCAAGTATTTGTTGGAAATGCCGCAAACAAACGTGTTTATTTACGACGAAGTGATAAAAATACCTGCGGGCAGAAATGCGAAAAAGCTTGAAAAATAAGGGCGTTTGACGATTTTTGGAATTTTTTTAAAAAATTTAAAAAAAGGTAGAAAAAACAGTTGACAATAAAAAGATAAAGTGGTAATATATACAAGCTGTCCGCGAGGAAGGGTCACAACTGAGAAAAAAGTTTTAAAAAAGAAAAAAATTTTTTTAAAAAAGTAATAAAAAACAGTTGACAAAGGTAGCTTGGATATGGTAGAATGTACAAGCTGTCGCCGCGAGGGGGCAGAACCGAACTGAAGTTCGGGAAAAGCAGATTAAAAACAGAATAAGAAAGAAATGAGAAATAATTTGTGACAACAAGAAAATGAAAGGTAATTTCCGTTAATTTTTTCAAAGCCCTTGTAGGTTGAAGAACTTACAAGGAACCTTGAAAGCAAGTCAGCAAGAGATAACAAAGTTAGAGCCGTTGTTATATATGAGATATATAGCGACTTTAAGCAATTAAACTTAAGAGTTTGATTC
>JAFTPR010000045.1 GCA_017463145.1 Clostridia bacterium | reverse complement strand
CCGACGATACCTGCTTCCTTTATGAGTTCTTTTAAATCCGTCATATCAATAACCAATTAAACGCAACCAATTTTTAAGCAACTTGCCCCATTGCGCAACATGCGGCATACTTGGCGCTAAACCAAGCCCGTACCGCCGTACGGGAAAACGTGCAGTTCGCAAGGAACGTTCGCTTTTCTCAAAGCCTTATACGATCGCTTATAATTTCTTTTTTATACGTACACAAAAGCGCCGCCAAATGCTCGCCCGCAGATGGGCTCATAACGGCTATTTTGTTTTTGTCTATTTCAAATTTTTCCGCATTGTACCACACGTAGCTTACCGCTTTGCGTGCGTTCGAAAGCGGATCGGGGAACTGCGAGAGAGCTACCCTACTCGCAACCACGAACGCCGTGTACCGAACGTATTTATGGACCGAGATTTTCGTTCCATAAATCGAATTTTTAATCGACGATACCCACGATAACTGCGTCGCAGGGCGCGTTCGTATCACGAAGCGCAAGGCGCGCGGAACTACCCGTTGTGATGAGTACCGTTTCACCGATACCTGCGCCGACGCTGTCTACTGCGATAAGATAATCGCCCGTGAGCGCGCCGTTTTTCATAATCTCCACTTCCATAAACTTCGAGCCGACAAGGGCTTCCTGTTTTCTTGTGGATACGATATGTCCTCTAATGATTCCTCTTAACATATCTTACTCCTTAACGACTTTTACTTTAAAACCGTTGCCGATACCCGCCGCATTTGCGTCGTCCGTATCGACGTGCATTTCCAAAACGAAATCGGGGCTGACGCGTACCTGTACGTCGTACCAACGCGTACGGCGTTTGCCCTCTACGTCTACCGTCACCGTATCGCCGTCTTTGACGGAAAAATGCTTCGCATCCGCAGGCGACATATGGATATGACGGTTTGCGACGATACAACCCTCTTTAAGCTGTACGACACCTTTCGGTCCTACGATTGTTACCCCTGCCGAACCTGCAATATTACCCGATTCACGGACGGGGGGCTTTACTTTTAATACGTAGGAGTCCGTAGCGGAAATTTCTACCTGCGATTTGCTTCTGAGCGGTCCTAACACACGGACGTTCTCGATAGGACGAAGCGACGGACCGACAAGAGTCAAAAGCTCCTTACAGGCATATTGCCCCGGTTGGGACAAATCTTTGAGGGGCGTAAGCTCGTACCCTGCTCCGAAAAGCGTTTCCAAATCCGCTTTATTCAAGTGGATATGACGATTGGACACACCAACGGGGACTTCGTTTCCCGATGCGGCGGCAACAGCCGTTTTACCCTCCATTTCGCCAAGAACTTTTTTAACCATTTCCGCAATTTGCGCGCTTGAAATTTCCATATCTTTTTCCTTTTTTTACTGATTTTTTCGTATGCTGAAAAACCTCCGTAGCGTTCCGAAGAAATTTTCGGAACACTACGGCTTGCTTTCGCCTCTTAATAGGTTACGTACGTAGCTTATTTGATGGAGGGAAGAAGTTTTTCAACGTCTGCGTGGGGACGAGGGATTACGTGCGTAGCGATAACTTCGCCAAGAGCCGTAGCCGCAGCAGTACCTGCTTCAACAGCAGCCTTTACCGCGCCAACGTCGCCGCGAACCATAACGCTTACCAAACCGCTACCGATCTTTTCGCTACCGATAAGAACGACGTTTGCCGCCTTTACCATAGCATCCGCTGCTTCGATTGCTGCAACAAGACCTCTCGTTTCAACCATACCTAATGCTTCCATGATAAAATCCTCCTAAGATTTTTATTTTTGATTTTTTTAGGGTGTTACCCTTTTTGACTGTTTATTAACCCGTCGTCAAAAAACGCATGACGTCGGGGTGCGGGCGCGCGATCACTTCGCATACTTTCACGTTGCCCACTTCTGCCGCCGCTTTCGCACCGGCGGCAAGCGCCGCTTGACAAGCGGAAACTTCGCCCTCGACGACGATTGTTACCAATCTGCCGCCAAGGCGTTTTTCCACGTGGATAAGCTTTACGTCCGCCGCCTTGACCATTGCATCAAGACCCGTGATCGCCGCTACCATAGCTTGCACTTCTAGTAAAGCTATTGCCTTCATAGTTCTTCTCCTGCCGTTATCGATTATTTAATGGAGGGAAGAAGTTTTTCAACGTCTGCGTGAGGACGAGGGATTACGTGCGTAGCGATAACTTCGCCAAGAGCCGTAGCAGCCGCCGTACCTGCATCAACAGCAGCCTTTACCGCGCCAACGTCGCCGCGAACCATAACGCTTACCAAACCGCTACCGATCTTTTCGCTGCCGATAAGAACGACGTTTGCCGCCTTTACCATAGCATCCGCTGCTTCAATCGCCGCAACAAGACCTCTCGTTTCAACCATACCCAATGCTTCCATCATAATAGTAATTCTCCTTAAAAATTTTTATTTTTTATTTTTTTATCTTAATTTGTCTTTACCGAGCGCGCTCAAACGGGCAAACCATTCAATTTCTTCACTTTGTCTTGCAATCACTTTATGGGTGATGTACAGTTCCCGCTTTTCCGCTTCGGCTTTTCCTGCCTGCACCGCCGCCTCTACTGCCGCCGCGCTTCCCTCTACCTTAATTGCCATAACCAAGGGGACGCGCGCCGAATCGCCTGCGGCGGGCTTGTTTTTATCGATTGCCACCACCTGTACGTCGGCGGCTTTCGCCATTTTATCCGCTACCACGATTGCCGTGGCAAATCCGAATACTTCGATCATTCCAAGCGCCATAATATTCTCCTATATGCGGGGACTTATTTCGCTACGTAGCAAATTTTGATACCCTGCTGAGATACGTTTACTTCCATTGCTTCGTTGAGCTTATCAAGCGGGAATTCATGCGTAATGAGTTCCTTGATGGGAATGTTCATTTCGCGCGCTTGACGGAGGAACGCCATCGTCGTGGGATAGTCGTCTGCGCTGTAATCCCAAGAACCGACGATATTGATTTCCTTGTTGCACATAGCAAAGTGCGGGTTGACGTTGTATTCGCCGTTGTTGACGAAGAAACCCATTTCGCAAAGCCCGCCGCCGCGACGGATATATTCGTAAATATCCTTTGCCGCCGCAGGAGCGCCCGTGCATTGGAACGCAAAGTCTGCGCCCACGCCGTTGGCTACGCTCTTGACAATTTTCACTCTTTCTTCAAGCGTAGTGGCTTCTCTGAAATTGATAACCGTCTTTGCGCCCAGCTTTTTCGCCATTTCCAAACGCTTGGGCGTACCGTCGATTGCGATAATGTGGTTGACGCCTGCCGCGCGCAACACGCTGATCATCACAAGCCCGACAGGACCAAGCCCTTGTACAAGCACCTTGGAGTTGAAGTTGATAAGCCCCGTGGTGTTTGCTCTCTTCAACGCGTGCACACATACGCAAGCGAGTTCGAGGAGCATTCTTTCCTTCAAGTCAAGATCGTTTACAACAAAATACGTTGCGCCTTTTCCGCGAATAAGCAAATGCGTTGAGAACCAGCCCGTGAGCGGGTTTTGATCGCTGTGCGGAATTAACCCGAACACGCCTTGCTTATCGCAAAGGTTGGTGTTTGCGGGATGATTGCGGCAAATGTGACATTCCCCGCAACTGATAACGCTTGTAACCAGCTTATCGCCTACCTTGATAGGCTTGCCCGACGTATCCGTTTTGATGTTTTTGCCAAGGTATACGATCTCGCCCGTACCTTCGTGACCGAGCGTTACGGGAATAATCCCGAACGGATCGCCTTTCCATTCGTGTACGTCCGTGCCGCATACGCCGCAACCCTCGACCTTGACGAGAATATCGTCGTCGGTAAGTTGAGGAACGGGGTACTCTTTTACTTCGATTTTCTTAGCGGCGGTAAGCATCGCAACCTTTGCCGTTTTAGGCACTTTCCCTGCGCAAGAAGAGCTGTTTCCACCCTCCATTTCGCCGAGAATTTTCCGTACGATACTTGCTACCTGCGAAGAGGTAATATCCATATGTTTTCTCTCCTTTCTTTTTTACGTTACCGTTTGTTAAATAATTCTGAAACTTTCGCTCAATACACAGCGGCGGAATCTCGTGAAACTACGCGCACTGGTCAAACCCTCGCCCGTAGGTCCTGCGATCGTGAACGTCGTATGACCTTCGCCGCCAAAGCCGATACCTGCATACGAGGGCGCATTCTTGACGAAAATCGTCGTTTCCACCGCTCTTGCAAAGCGGGTAAGATTATCGATATTCTTCGAATGCATATGCGCCGTATGTCTGTTGCCGTGCTCTGCTTTTACAGCCAAGTCTATCGCTTCGTCAATATTCTTGACCCGCACAATCGGCAAAATGGGCATCATCAGCTCGTGCTGTACAAAAGGATGCTCGAAATCCGTTTCGCAAATGATACAACGTACTTCGTCGCCCACTTTTACGCCGATCTTTTCAAGCAAAACTTTCGCGCTTCTGCCTACGCAATCACGGCTGACCGTCTTTTTCACGATACCCGTTTTGGGGTTCTTCACGTCTACAAGTACGATACCCGCAAGGCGGTTTGCCTGCTCTGCATTGATTTTATACGCGCCGTTTGCGAGCATGGAATCGATCAGCTCGTCCGCAATATTCGCAAAAGCAAATACTTCCTTTTCCGCTATACAGGGCAGGTTGTTATCGAACGAGCAGCCGTCGATAATATCTTTACCCGCCTTTCTGACATCCGCCGTGTCGTCTACGATAACGGGCGGATTGCCTGCGCCTGCGCCGATCGCTTTTTTGCCGCTCGAAAGCACGCTCTTGACAACGCCCGGTCCGCCCGTACAAACGAGCAAACGGATATTGGGATGCTTATACATAATCTGCGCCGTATCCAGCGTGGGTTTTACCACCGACGCTACGAGTACCTGCGGACCGCCCGCGCTTGCGCAAGCTCTGTTCACGAGGTCTACGGCATAATTTGACGTTGCGATCGCGTTCGGGTGCGGGTTGAACACCACGCCGTTGCCTGCGGCGATCATACCAATACTGTTACAAATAACCGTTTCCGAAGGGTTCGTGCTCGGCGTAATACTGCCGACGACGCCAAAGGGCGCCATTTCCGTAAGCGTAAGACCGTAGTCGCCCGTCTTTACTTGCGCCACGATATCCGCCGTACCCGGCGTTTTATCCGCTACGAGCATATGCTTCGCCGTCTTGTGCGGTACGTTGCCCATCTTCGTTTCCGCTACGCCGAGGTTCGCCATAACGGACGCCTCTTTGCGGCAAAGCTCACGAATGGCGGAAATGACTTTTTCGCGTTCTTCAAGCGACATTGCGCGAATGGCTTTATAGCCCGCCGTTGCCGCGTCGATTGCGTCGTTCATATCCGCATATACGCCGATAAGCTTACGTCCGTTGTACTGCGTCGAATCCCATTCGTTTTTAACGGTTGGAGCGCCGCCGTTGAGACTCTTGATCACCGCGTTGATGACTTCCTCTATTTGCGCTTCCGTCCAATTTATAGCCATTGAAATTCTCCTTACCGTTCAACTGTTTTTTCTTATTTGCCAAGCGCCGCCAATACTTTCTTCGTGATTGCGTCTACAAGCTCTTCCTTGCTGCAATTACAGTTTGTAGGTTCGTCGCCGTAATCGATACCGGGGTGACGGCCGGGAAGATTCATCTTCTTTCTCAAATCCATAAGCTTTTTAAGCTGGTCGTTGGAAATTTCGTGTACTGCGCCAAGGTCCATTGCGTGCTTGCAAATTACCGCGTTAAATTCTACTTCTTCCATTACGAAGAACGCTTTCGTAAGCGTGCAGCCTACCGTCAAAGCGCCGTGGTTGCGGAGCAAGAACGCGTCGTGGTTTTGAAGGTACGGATCGAGCGAATCGGGAATTTCCATTGTGGAGGGCGTACCGTAGTCGCACGTGGGAACGTTACCGATCGTAAGTACTGCTTCGGGAAGAATGTATTGATCAAGGTCGATATCCGCAACGGTGAACGCCGTAGCAACGGGAGGATGCGCGTGAACGACTGCCGTTACGTCGGGGCGTTCGCGATATACTCTCATGTGCATTTTGATCTCCGACGAGGGGTTGAGCTTGCCTTCAAGCTTCTTGCCGTTTTCGTCTACCTTGATGATCATATCAGGCGTAAGGTCGCCTTTGGATACGCCCGTGGGCGTGCAGTAATATTCGTGATCGTTAATCTTTACCGAAATGTTACCGTCGTTTGCCGCAACGAAACCTTTCTGCCAAAGTTTATGACCGACTTCGCAAATTTCTTTCTTGATTTCAAATGCTGATTTCATAATGTTTTTCCTTTCCTTTATATTATTTTTTTTATTTTGTCAAATTTTGTGTGTCGAGCGCAATCATATATTCCTCGTTGGTGGGAATAACGAACGTCTTTACCTTTGCTCCCTTTTGGGAAATATCCGCAACCTCGCCTCTTGGACAAGACTGATTATACGCCTCGTCGATTTCGATACCGAGGAAAGACATATCCTTGCAGACCTCTTGCCGCAACTCTCTATCGTTCTCGCCGATACCTGCCGTGAATACAAGTGCGTCTACGCCGTTCATTTCCGCTACGTACGAGCCGATTATCTTTTTGATATTGTGCGCAAGTATTTTCATGGCAAGCTTTGCGCGCTTATTGCCGTTTGCCGCCGCTTCACGGATATCTCTGCAATCGCTTGTAACACCGGAAACACCCAAAAGTCCCGATTCCTTGTTGAGAATCTTATCCGCTTCCTCGGCGGAAATGCCTTTTACCTTTTGGATATACGTCACGACCGTCGGATCGATTGCGCCGCTGCGCGTACCCATAGGCACGCCGTCCTGCGGGGTAAATCCCATAGACGTATCGATTGCTTTGCCGTTGACCGTTGCCGTGATAGACGAACCGTTGCCAAGGTGGCAGGTGATAATCTTTGCATCCGCTTTCTTCAAAAGCTTCGCCGCTTCGCCTGCTACGAATCTATGCGACGTACCGTGGAAGCCGTATCTTCTTATCTTATACTCTTCATACAGTTCGTACGGGATAGGATAGATATACGCGTATTCTTCCATATCCGAATAGTACGACGTATCGAATACGCCCACGTGGTTGGCGTTGGGAATCGCTTCCTTACAAGCCTTGAATCCGCTGATTGCGGGAGGTCCGTGCAAGGGGTTCAGCCCCACAATGCTTTCGAGGTATTTTATCTCGTCTGCGCCAAGGACTGCCGAAGCGCGAAGCTTTTCGCCGCCGTGCGCAAAACGGTGTCCTACCGCTTCGATCTCCGATACGCCCTCTATAACGCCCTTTTCCTTATCCGTAAGGAGTTGTAAAACAAGCGCAATCGCCGCGCGGTGATCGGGGAAGTCCGCATTCGTTTTATAATCCTCTTTGCCCGGGCATTTATGCGTAATCAAACCGTCAATACCGATACGTTCGCAATTACCCTTGGCAAGCACGTTGCCCGTCGGCATATCGAAAAGCTGATATTTAAGCGACGAGCTACCTGCGTTTACAACCAAAATCTTCATTACTTATACCCTCTTGGAAATAACTTCGTTCTCGAATTTCTCTATTTCGCACCACCAATCTTCCGAAAGACCTTGACGCTTCAAATATTCGTCCCATACGTCGCAGAAAGGTAAGAATTTCACTCTTTCGTGCAAATACAAAATCTTGGTGAAGTTTGCTTCGTCTTGCAATTTCTTCATCTCCGCATACGGTTGCAACAACGCGCAAAGGAGTGCCTTATGCATAGAACGTACGCCTGTTACGAATGCGCAAAGACGATTGATCGAAGCGTCGAAATAATCGAGCGCAATAATGACCTTGTCGTCCGCTTCGCTACGGATAATTTCCTTGGAAAGTTCTTTCAACTCGTCGTCTACTACCACTACGTGGTCGCTATCCCAACGCACGGGACGGGAAACGTGGAGCTGTACCTTATCATAGAACGCAAGCATAGAAGGAATTTTATCCGAAACAACTTCCGTCGGGTGATAGTGACCCGTATCGAGCAAGCAACAAATGCCACGCGTTGCTGCATAGTTTTGATAAAATTCGTTGCTGCCTACCGTGTAGCTCTCCACGCCGATACCGAATACCTTGCTCTCTACTGCGGGAATGACCCACTCTTTGTCGTAATTTTCGAGAATTTCGTCCAAAGACTTTTTCAAGCGCAGACGAGGGGAAAGTCTGTCGGCGGGGATATCCTTATAACCGTCGGGAACCCAAAGGTTGACGGCGCAGGGGCTGCCCATTGCCTTACCGATTTCCGCTGCAATCTTCATACACGCTTTACCGTGATTTACCCAGAATTTTCTCGTTTCCTCGTCGGGAGAAGAAAGGGAAAGCCCGTCTTTCATCTTGGGATGAGAGAACCACGTGGGGTTGAAATCCACACCCGCAAGACCGTTCTCTTTCGCCCACTTTACCCAAGGCTCGAAATGCTTATATTCGTAAGCGTCCCTATCCACCTTACCCTTATCCTCACTGAGGATTGCATAGCAAGCGTGAACGTTGATACGCTTTTTACCGGGCATCAGCTTGAACGCCGTCGTGAGGTCGGAAAACAGTTCTTCGGGGGTTCTGGCTCTGCCGGGATAGTTGCCCGTCGTTTGAATACCGCCCGAAAGGGAATCGCTACCGTCGAAACCGATAACGTCGTCGCCCTGCCAGCAATGTACGCTGACGCCGATTTTACTCAGCCTCTCAATGACCGCGTCCGTATCGATACCGTACGCCGCATAAATCTTCTTCGCTTCTTCGTATCTTGACATATTTATTTCTCCTTATTATAATTCCTCTATATCAAACGAATTTTTAATGTATTTTCTGCCCTCGGCTACGCCCGAAAGCTCACCCGAGCCGACCATTTGCATCATAAAGTTGCCAATCGCCGTACCTTCTGCGGGGCCCGTGATAATCTTCTTTCCCGTATACTTTGCCGTAAGCTCGTTCAAGAACCCGTTTTTACTGCCGCCGCCGATAATATTGAGCGTTTCGTACTTTTTACCCGTAACCGCTTCGAGGGCTTGCAACGACTCGTCATAACACTTGGCAAGGTTATTATAGATTACGTACGCCATTTCGCCGACCGTCAGTTCCTTTCCAACCGCCTCGTTGATTTCCTTCGTCATATTTTCGGGAGCCATAAAGCGTTGTTCGTTGACCTTGATTTCGTAATCGACGGGGTTTTCCCGCGCCATATTCACAAGCTCGACAAAGGAATATTTATCGTCCAATTCGTGGCGAACCTGCTGAATCATCCAAAGACCCATAATGTTAATCTGCAAACGGAACGTGTTGTTCAAGCTGCCCTCGTTGGAATAGCCTGCCTTTCTTGCCGCTTCGCTTGTATGCGCGAAGTTTTGCTCTACGCCGAGAAGCGACCACGTACCGCTAGATATGTAAGGAGTCTGTCCGTCAAGCGGCGCAGCCAACACGGCGCTTGCCGTATCGTGCGTAGCGGGCAGGATAACCTTTGCCTTATAGCCGACAAACGAAGCTACCTCGTCGGTAAATTCGCCCACTTCCGTACCCGGCATAGACAGCTCGCCGAAAAGCTCCTTTTTATAACCGAGCTTTTCAAGAATTTCCGTATCCCACGTATGCGTCTTTGCATTGACCATACCCGTTGTGGTTGCGTTGGTGTATTCCTGTTTCTTTACGCCCGTCAAACGGAAATGGAAATAATCGGGAAGCATCAAAAACGATTTTGCTTTTTCCATTCTGCCCGTCTTCTTATCGTGCAAGAGCTGATAGACCGTATTAAACGAAGCGAATTGAATACCCGTCTTTTCGTACAGCTTTTCAAAAGAAACCGTTTCGTGTACGCAAGGAATCGTTTTATCCGTTCTTGCGTCGCGGTAACAATAAATGCCGCCGATCGCCTCGTCGTTTTCGTCTAATAAGGCGTAATCCACGCCCCACGTGTCGATACCGACGGAATAGGGAATTTTACCGATCTCTTTCGCCTTTTTCAAACCGTTCAAAATTTCCCCAAACAGCCGTTTGTGCGTCCACATAAGATGTTCTTTCCCGTCATACGCTTTCAGCGTTTGCGGTCCGTTTTGGAAACGGTAGATTTCTTCCGTGACCATTTTGCCGTTTTCGATATGCGCAAGAATGTGTCTGCCTGACGAAGCGCCGATATCGATCGCAAGATAATACCTCATTTCACTCTCCTTGATCTGCTGTGCAAGCGGAGGTTTTTTCGGACATTTTTCGCCATGACCCACCTCCCCTATTTTATTGCCGAATATATTATAACATATTTTTATTTTTTTGTCTATATATGTCCGAAAGATTGACAAAAAAACTTTTTAATGCTATAATATGAACATAAATGAACAAAAACGCGCAAGAAATACGCATTTTTTTGCATTTTTGCGGTCTTGGAGGGAGATATGGCGCTTTCAGAACGTCAAAATGAGATTTTACACTTCTTAAAAGAACATAAAAAGGCGGAGGTTACGGAACTTTCCAAACTCCTTTACGTGAGCGAAGCGACCATTCGCCGCGACCTTGCGGAGATGAACGGAATGGGGCTTGTGGAGCGCAGTCACGGCGGCGCAATACTCCCTGAAAACTCGGAAGAAATTTCTATGTTTTTCCGTATGGAAAGAAACGCAAATGAAAAGGAACGGGTGGCAACGAAAGCGCTCCCCCACATTCCGCCGTTTAAATCGGTGTTTATAGACAGTTCTTCTACGGCATTCGCTCTTTCCGAACGAATGGATTTTTCGTTTAAGACCGTGGTGACAAACA
Source organism: Clostridia bacterium (assembly GCA_017463145.1). GTDB lineage: Bacteria > Bacillota > Clostridia > Christensenellales > Borkfalkiaceae > Scatosoma. Next base: position 14,807 of record JAFTPR010000045.1, on the reverse strand, counting down.
ACCTGCAAACGGCAATGCAACTTTCCAAAAAACCGAACGTTACACTCATTCTCCTCGGCGGTATGGTACAATTCAACACGAACGCTTCGACAGGGAGTTGGACGGCAAGGCAGTTAGACGATTTTTATTTTGATTTGATGCTCGCCTCCTGTTCGGCAGTCGTCAACGGCACTTCACACGAGCGTTCGCTCGATACGAAAGAAATCAAGCACAAAGCGTTTGAACATTCCGCGAAACGGGTGCTTTTGATCGACCACACGAAATTTTCCGCCCACGGCACGTACCGTTTCGAGCCGCTTTCCGCATATGATCTCGTCGTGACGGACGCGCCGCCCCCCGAGGAATTGAACGACGGATCGATAAAATTCGTTTATTGATTTTTGAAAAATATTTCCCGTTTTGCTTGCTTTCTTTTTTATTTGGTATTATAATAATACAAACGAAGACGATTTTCGAGGTTATGATGATACAAGATTTACACGCGCATACGTATTATTCTTTTTGTTCCGAGGATACGCCCGACGAAGTGGTACAAGCGGCAATCCGCGGCGGCGTGACGCAGCTTGGGTTTTGCGACCACAACTACGGTGTGGGTTGCGCGCGTAAGGAATTTTGTTGGGATAAAGGCACAAACCTCGACGCGGACTATGGCAAAACGCTCGTTCGATATTATGACCATATGCGACTTATCAAAGAGAAATACCGCGGAAAAATCAAGATATTGTGCGGTATCGAGGTGTGTACACTCAAAGGCAAGGACAGCTACGCCCTGCCGAGCGGCGCGGATATCTCCTTTTTCGATTTTGCTTTGATTGAAAATATCGACGATCCCCGTTCGATTACGGGCGGCGACCTCTTTGCTTTTGCCAAGCGTTGCGGTTGCCCCGTCGGCGTAGCGCATACGGATATGTTTGCGTTTATCCGTTCCCTCGGCGAAGATCCCGCCAAATATTTCCGTAAAATGGCGGAATCGGGTATTTTCTGGGAAATGAACGTCAATTACGACAGTTTACATTCTTTCCAAACACACGCTTACGTGACGGAGTTTTTCAAGAACAAGGAACAACAGGAACTTGTGAAAAAATCGGGCGTACGGCTTTCCGTCGGCTTCGACGGGCATATTGCCAAGGAATACAAGCCTACCCGCGTACAAACGGCGTGCACGTTGATAAAAAACGCAGGAATCAAACTTGCGTTTGAAAATTTTTAAAACGGAATCGGACAATAAAAAGAGAAGCTTCGGGCAAAACCCGAAGCTTCCTTTTTATATTATTTTATCCTTTGCAATACTGTACGCGCCGTATATGCCCGCCTTATTGCCCAGCTTTGCGCCGACAATTTTCAACGGCACAATATCCATAGCGATATACGTCCTTTTATCCACCGCTTTGCGAAGCGGTTCAAAAAATTCCTCGCCTTCGTTGGCAATACCGCCGCCAAGCACAAACGCCTCGGGGCGTAAAATATTTACAAAGTCCGCAATTCCCTCGGCAACGTAATCGACAAACTGTTCAATGACCTTTTTTGCCGTTTCGTCGCCTTGTCTTGCCGCCGTAAACGCCGTTTTCCCGTCTACGTTTTGTATTTTTCCGTCCACAAGCTTCCACATACCGCTTTGCAGATTTTCCACCATGGCGTGTCTGGTTTGGCGAACCAACGCCGTAGCCGAAGCGTACTTTTCGTAACACCCTTTTCTGCCGCAAGCGCAAGAAAGCCCGCCCTCGCGTATGGTGATATGCCCAAGCTCCGCGCCTGCGCTTTGATAGCCTTCGAGCAGCTTTCCGTCAAAAACCATTCCACCGCCGATACCCGTACCAAGCGTCAATAAAATACTGCTTTGATATTGCGACGTAGCGCCGAAACGGGCTTCCCCGAGCGCCGCCACGTTTGCGTCGTTTGCTATATATACGGGCTTGCCCGTAAGGGCAGACAACCGTTCCGCAAACGGTACGTTGTCCCAAGCGAAATTACTCCAACGAAGCACAACGCCGCTTTGGCTGTTGACTACACCCGGAACACCTGCGCCGATTGCCGCCACATCCGAAAAGGCAATGTTCGCCTTTTGCGCCAATTCTTTGACGAGCGCAGCCACGTTCGATACGGTTTTGTCAAACCCGTCGGAGGCATTTGTTTTTACGCATGCCTGACAAAGCAGCTCCCCTTCCAAAGAGAATAAGCCGCTCTTTGCGCTCATCCCGCCGACATCTATCCCGACGATATATTGCATTATCTCTGCACCCGTCCGCTTGCGTCGCCGCCGGCAAGGTTATTCACCTCCGCTACGGAAACCATATTGTAATCGCCCTCGATTGTATGCTTTAAGCAGCTTGCCGCAACAGCAAACTCGATTGCTCTTTGCGGTTCTGCGCCGTTGACAAGCGAATAGATTAAACCGCCGCCAAAGCTGTCGCCGCCGCCGACTCTGTCCACGATATGCATGCTGTATTTCTTGCTGAAATACGCTTCTCCGCCCGTGTACAGCATACCCGACCAATCGTTGTCGTTTGCGCTCTTGCTTTCTCTAAGCGTAATCGCCACGCCCTTGAAGCCGAATTTATCCGTAAGCTTCTTCGCAACGGAAATGTAGCCGTTTCTATCCAGCTTACCGCCGTAAATATCCGTGTTGTCCGCTTCGATACCGAATACGTCTTTTGCATCCTCTTCGTTGGCAATACAGTAATCGATATATTGGCAAAGCTTGCTCATAACAACGCCCGCTTTCTCTTTCGACCAAAGTTTTTTGCGGTAGTTAAGGTCGCAAGAAATGGTGATACCTTTCGCTTTCGCCGCCTTACAAGCCTCCTCGCAAATTTCCGCTACGTCGTCGGAAAGAGCGGGAGTGATACCCGTAAAATGGAACCATTCTACACCCTCGAAGATGCTTTCCCAATCGAAATCGGACTTCTTCGCCATAGCAATAGACGAATACGCGCGGTCGTAAACGACTTTGCTCGGTCTTTGGCTTGCGCCCTTTTCGCAATAATAGATACCTACTCTGTCGCCGCCGCGAACAATTTTGCTTGTATCCACGCCGAACTTACGCAGGGAGTTGACTGCCGCTTGACCGATTTCGTGCGCGGGCAATTTAGATACGAACGCCGCGTCCAAACCATAGTTTGCCAAGCTTACCGCCACGTTTGCTTCCGCACCACCGAACGTCGCCTGATACTTTTCCGTTTGCACGAAACGGAGATATCCCTCGGGGGCAAGCCTTAACATCAATTCGCCGAAAGTTACTACTTTTTTCATTTTTTACGCTCCTTATGCTTCCATATTTTCAAGTGCTTCTTTTACAAAGAACGAACCGCCGACTGCGAATATTTTATCCCAAGCCATAAATTCGTCTATATTGTTTCTGTCTACGCCGCCCGTGGGAATGAATTTGATTTGCGGGAAAGGTCCTGCAAGCGCCTTCATTGCTTTCAACCCACCGTATACGTTTGCGGGGAAGAATTTTACAATCGTAATCCCCAATTCAAGCGCCTGCATTATTTCCGTAGGCGTTACGCAACCGGGATAATAAGGCACTCCTTTTTCCTTGCATATATTGGCTACCGCAACGGAAAGACCAGGCGATACGATAAACTTTGCCCCTGCTTTGAGCGCCGCTTCACATTGCTCCGCATTGATGACCGTTCCTGCGCCGATATTCATATCGGGGTAATTTTTCGCCGCGTATTCGATTGCTTCCGCGGCGCAAGCGGTACGGAACGTAATCTCTGCGCACATAATGCCGTAATTTTTGAGCGCCGACAGAATTTTATCCGTTTCAGACAATTCTTTAATGACTACAACAGGTATACATCTATCCATAATTTTTCTCCTTTTTCTTCCATTATAACATAATTTTTTTGGTTTGTAAACAGTTTACATCCCCAAATATTCAATAGAATTGCGATAACAGATATCCTGTACGACTTTACCAACCAGCGTTTCGTCCGCTGTCATTTCGCCGCGCTCCATCATACCGCCGAAGTAGTTGCACAAAATCCGTCTGAAATAGTGATGACGGGGGTAAGACAAAAGGGAACGGCTGTCCGTCAACATTCCCACGAACGCGCCGATATGACCCGTTGCGGTCAAATCTTCCAAATGCTTTTCCATTCCCACCTTGTTATCCAAGAACCACCAAGCGGGTCCGTATTGAATTTTTCCTTTCGCTTCGTCCGATTGGAAACAACCGATCAATGTCATAATCTCCGCGTTCATTTTGGGATTTAAATTGAATACGATTGTTTTAGGCAACGAATTTTCTTTATCAAGTCTATCGAACAAGCGGGACATATACTTAATGGAATTGTCTTCGGCGATACTGTCAAATCCCGTATCCAAACCGAGCTTTTCCAACATACGGGCATTGTTGTTGCGCATAGCCCCTATATGCAATTCCGTAGCGATACCGTATTTTGCGTACAATTTGAACAGGAAATACGTCAAGTAGCCTTTGAAAATTTCACTCTCCGCTTCCGTCACCGCTTCACCCTTTCTGCGCTTTGCAAATACCTCAGCCGCATCCGCTTCTTCGCTGACGGGATACACGCTTTGCAACGCGACATCCGCCGCCGTCGTACCGACCTTGATAAATTCCTGCAAGCGAGCCTCGATTTTTTCCTGCAATACGGAAAGCGTGGGCACGTCGCCCAATTTTGCCACGAATTCGTTATATTTGTCCGCTTCGATATTCATAATTTTGTCTGCGCGGAAAGCGGGAATAACCTTGAATTTATATCCCTTTTGCGCAATCGCGGGGAACGTCGAAAGGTCGTCGAAAATTTCGTTGGTTGTGAAAAGATGCGTCACGTTCGATTGTTCGATAAGCTTTTGAGGCGTGACGTTGTTCGCCTTGATATACGCATTACACTCTTCCCAGATAGCCTCGGCATTTTTCTCGTTGATTTCCTTTTCGCAACCGAAAAACTCCTTTAATTCCACCTGCGACCAATGGTACAGCGGGTTTCCAAACGCCGTGCCCAGCACGCGGCAATAGGTGAGGAATTTTTCCTTGTTCGTCGTGGTTTTACCCGTGATATATTCCTCGTTTACGCCGTAGTTACGCATCAAGCGCCACTTGTAATGATCGCCTGCAAGCCAAATCTCGAACACGTCGTTAAACGGCTTGTTTTCAAGAATCTGCTTTTCAGGCAAATGGCAATGATAGTCGAAAATAGGCATGTCCTTTGCATACGTAAAGTACAGCTTTTCCGCAGTTTTGTTCGTCAATAAAAAATTATCCTTTATATAGCTCATAACGTTACTCCCGTTTTATAAAATGCAATTTCTCTTACGTCTTCGCTCTTGCAAACGTATTCGCCGTTGACCGTTTTTACAATAAGCTCGAACAATCCGTCCTCGTCCATACCGTAAGCGTCGAAATCTATCCAACCCGCTTTCTTTGCCGCAAGGGGGGAATTGGAAGATATTTTCATTGTCGGCACAAAGGTCGAAAACGGCGTACCTCTGCCCGTCGTGAACAGTACGAGTTGACAGCCGCTTGCCGCCAAAGCCGTCGCCGCGATAAGGTCGTTCCCAGGGGCGTTCAACGCAGACACCCCTACCGCTTTTACAAGTTCGCCGTATGCAAGCACGTCTACGATTTCGCTCGTACCCGCCTTTTCTATACAGCCCAAGGATTTTTCCTCCAACGTTGTAATTCCGCCCTTTTTGTTGCCGGGGCTGGGATTCTCGTAGACGGGAAAACCTTGCTTTGTGTAATATGCTTTGAAATCCTCGATCATCTGCTTGTATTTCTCGAAGATTTCCCGCGTTTTGCACTTGTTCATAAGAAGCTGTTCCGCGCCGAACATTTCGGGCACTTCCGTCAAAATAGCGCTACCGCCGAGAGCTACCGTTTTATCCGTGATCTTGCCCACGAGCGGGTTTGCCGTCAATCCCGAATAGCCGTCGCTGCCGCCGCATTTAAGACCGATACAAAGCTCGGAAAAATCGACGTCCTCCCGCGTATAGCATTGGGCTTTTTGGGCAAATTTTTCAAGTATTTGCATACCGTAAGCATGCTCGTCTTCCACGTCCTGACAGTTGAAATATTCGATATTGTCCCGTTTATACGGCGCAAGATATTCCTTAATGCCGTCCATACCGTTGTTTTCACAACCCAAACCGACAAAGAGCACAAAGCTTGCATTGGGATTGAGCGCAACGGCGCAAAGAAGTTTTTTGATGTTCTCGTTATCTTCGCCAAGCTGCGAACAGCCGAATTGATGCGTGAGCGCAAAGATGCCGTCAATACTGCCCGCTACGTATTTTTGCGCTTCCTTGGCAAGGCGTATACATACGTTGTTTACGCAACCGACCGTGGGAATGATATAAATCTCGTTACGGATACCCGCTCTGCCCTGTTTACGCTTAAAACCCTTAAACGTTGCCCGGCTCTTTTCAAAGCGTTCCGCTTGGAATACGTATTCGTACGCGACGTTTTCGTCTAAGTGCGAACGTACGTTGTGCGTATGTACCCATTCGCCCGTTTGAATATCTGCCGTAGCTCTGCCGATAATTTCGCCGTATTTGACGACGTATTCACCTTTTTTAATCACGCGTAAAGCGTATTTGTGCCCCGCGGGAATATTCTCTCCGCCGTCAAGACATACGCCTACGTTATCCTTTTCGTTGATAATAACCGTTTTCATTTCTCCTCGTCCTCATAACATAAATCCGTACCGATTCAGATCAAACAAACCCCTTTCCCGATCTTCTCGACGTTGGCAAGTACCGTTTCCGCAAAACCGACGTATGCCGTCAAATCCTCGCCCCACACGTTTCTGTCTTTCATAAACGTTTCGATACTGCCGCCACCTGCAAAATATTCGAGATACGGAAGGTCGTCCTTGACTTCAATCGTCCGTTTCGCAAGGCGTACCGTGTACGCTTCGCCCGCCTTTTCAATACCCTTATAAAGTGCCATAAGATAGGAAAAACCGACCGTGAGATACGTAGGGATTACGCCGTTTTTCTCATAGTAATCTTTAAAGCTGGGCAATACTCTTGCGCGCCATTTGGAGATGGAGTTGAGCGCAATGCTTGTGAGCTGGTGATTGAGGAACGGGTTCATAAACCGATCCTTAACGCTGTCGGCAAATACCGTCGTTGCGGCAACGTTATCCGAAACGAAAGGAATAATTTCCGCTTGGAGCGTGTTTTCCACGAACGCAGACAGCTTTTCATCTACCATACAATCGTATACCGTTTCCGCGCCCAAAATAAGACCTGCGGGAACAAGGTTGGTATGACTGCCGTTGAGCACGCGTACCTTACGTTTTTTATAATACCCGATATCCGTTGTGAGTACGACTTCAATATTGTGTACGCCCTCTTTGATATACGTTGCGATATCCCCTTTCTTTTCCACCGCCCAAAGACCAAACGGTTCGCCGACGGAAACAAGCTCGTCCTTGCCGCCGACAAGCGCTTCCAAACGGGCTTTCGTTTGCTCGTCACGGGGATAACCCGAAACAATCCTGTCTACGAGGGTATTACAATAGAAGTTTTGCGTATCGTTCCACTTTTTAAACGCTTCAGGCAAATTCCAAAGCGAGATATATTGATCGACGCATTTTTTCAGCTCGTCCGCGTTATTATCGATAAGCTCTACCGGCAACAGATACACCCCGTCAAGCCCCGCCTTGAAACGTTCGTATAAGAATTTCGTCAGCTTTGCGGGATACGTGATTTTTTCAAACCCGTCGATATCGTCCGCTCCGTTATAACAAATGCCCGCTTCCGTCGTATTGGAAACGATAATTTTCAAATCCTTATCTCTTGCAAGCGCATAATAGCTTGTATCATCCGCAAACGGATCAATCGTCGCTTGGAGAGAATCCACGGCGTACACGTCCTCGACGGGCTTACCGTTTTCCATACCGCGCAATACGATATGATACTTATTGTTTTGCTTTGCAAAGCGTTCCAACGTACCGAACGTGATCGGCTTTACGATATACACACCGTATTCCCCCGCACCGCTTTTATTCAACGTGTCGAAATACACGTCTACGAACGTACGTAAAAAGTTGCCTTCGCCGTATTGTAAAATTTTAACCATAAAAACCACTCCTTCGTTTTTTTATATTATACCCCAAATACACTTGACATTCAATATAAAAAATGATAATATTTTGTAAAATTACATAGATATTAAAAAGGATTGTTTATGGCATTTATCGAAATTGAAAAATCGGTACACAAAAACGATTGGTCTATGCAGGACCTACATTCGCACCCGCATTACGAAATTTACCTTTTACAAAAGGGTAAACGCTCGTTTTTTCTCTCCAACGCCTTGATAGAATTGGAAGCGCCGAGCGTAATCGTTATTCCCCCGCATACTCTGCACAAAACGGAGGGCGGACCGTTCGAGCGGTACAACGTAAACGTTTCTCCCAACTATCTGGACGAGTTTCAAAGGGACGTATTGCACAAAAAGTCCTTACACATCTTGAAACCCACGCAACAGGAATCCAAACGCTTACAGGAAACGTTGGAGGAAGCAATGGCACAAAAGAACAACCGACACGGAGAATGGATTGTGAAAGCGTTGTTTTCTTACGGAATCGTGTGCTTGAACGCCTTTGAAACGACGTATCAAAAACAAAAACCGGACGAACAGAATCCTATTCCGCCGCTTATACTCAAAGTAATCGACTACCTACATAAAAACTACGGAAAAAAGCATACGCTGGATTCGTTGGCAGAACAGTTTTTCGTTTCAAAAGGCACGCTATCCTACACTTTCCGCAAATATATGGATTGTTCCTTGATAGATTTTTTGCTTTCCATACGCATTGCCAAAGCAAAAGAGTTACTTCTTGCAACAAAAAAGAGCGTGGAAGAAATATCCGAACAATGCGGTTTTTCCTCGGCGAATTATTTCGGACTTATCTTTAAGCAAAAGGAAAAACTCTCCCCGATCAACTACCGCAAACACCAGCAAAACAAATCGTAAACGTTTTAAAAGCGCAAACTGCCGTTTGCGCTTTTATTATACCATATATTTTAAGTCGGGTACATATCGAAAACTATTTTTCCGTGTTACAAAAACTATTTTTATTCCTCGATTGCAAAGGAATAAAAACAGTTTATCCCCTCGCAGGCGGTAAATCCCACCCAAAATTCTTTCAGTATCGCGCAAGTACATAACGCCCTTGGAAAGAATTTTTCATTCCATGTTAAAAATCGAATAATCGTAGCCGTCGAAGCCCGCTCCTCACCAAAACGCTTGCCGAGCATACCCGTTAATATTATAAACTTTATTTCGTTGTATCCTTTTTGGGAGGATCAAGACAATCCACCGTCTTTCTCGTTTTATATTTGCCGCGCGTGAAATCGGGGCACTCCACGGGCATACTGCCCTTTGCGATAGACTCCTCGCTTAAAGCCGTTACACTCATCCACGTCACCGCGTCGTATACGTCGATTGGCATAGGCTTCTTTTCTTTCAAGCAATGGAAAAAGTTTTTCAGCATTATGTAGTCCATACCGCCGTGCCCTGCTTCCAACTGCTCTTTCGTGATATTTTTCCAATCGTCGGGAAGATAGTCGTTGTATTCGTCCTGACTGAAAAACGCTTTCTTGTACGAGTCACTCTCGTGATTAAATTTCCCACCGTCCAAAATGACGCTTTGCGTCGTTTGGCAATAGAAACCTTTCGTGCCGCTCGCCGTTAAACCGCGCTCATACAAACGGGGCAGCGTTGTATCCAACTTCAAAAAGATGGTTTCGCCGTTCTCACATTCGATCATGGTCGTCGTGACGTCGCCCTGCTTGAACACTCTGTCGCCCAAACGGTCTTTATATTTGGGATTGTTGATGATATATTCGTGCAAGCCTGCCGCTTTCGAGGACATAGACACGAGCTTTGTGAAGCGGTTGCCGCTCGTGATATTGAGTATTTTTGCGATAGGACCAAGCTCGTGCGTGGGATAGTTTTCGCAGTTGTGGTTCGTGTACTCCGCCAAGCGGTAGTGATGCGTATCGATACCGCCCGAAATCTCCTCGCGCAAATCGTGGCAATAATATCCTTGACAGTATACAACCTCGCCAAGCAAACCGTTCCGAACAAGGGACGTTACGAGCATTTCGTCTTTATTATAGCAACAGTTTTCCATAAAGAAGATAGGCGTGCCCGTTTCCTCGTAGCAATCGACAAGTTTCCAGCAATCGTCAATATTGTGCGTACCGCCTACTTCCATTGCGACGGGAATACCCGCGCGCATACCTTCAAGCGCAACCTTTACGTGCATATCCCAACTCGTGGAAATAATGATCGCGTCAATACCTGCGTTCATCACGTCTTTATAATCCGTTGTCTGCATAGGCGAGGGATAGCCGTGCGCAACGATTTTTTCCGCCGCCGCATCCAAACGTTCTTGATACTTATCGCAAATGACCGTAACAACTACGTCTGCGGAATTTTTCAATACGTTGCCAAGCAAACCGATACTGCCGTCCGTCATACCGTATGCCGCGCCGCGTTGCCCAAGACCGATAAAACCTATCTTTAATTTTTCCATAACACACTTCCTACATTTACTGTACGTACATTATAACAAACCTTGCGGCAAATTGCAAGTTTTTGTCGCATATTTTTTGATTTATTTTTAACATTCTCGGCCATACTAACAGCGGAGAGGAAAAATATGATACAGGCAGAGAATTTTATTTTTTATCAGATATATCCGAAAAGCTTTTGCGATTCAAACGGTGACGGCATAGGCGATTTAGCAGGCATACAAAGCAAAATCGGATACCTAAAAGATTTGGGCATCAATGCGATATGGCTTACGCCCTGTTATGAAAGTCCGAACGTGGATAACGGCTACGACGTTGCAAATTACCGCAAAATCAGCGAGGAAGTGGGCGGAAACGCGGCGTTTGAAAAACTGTTACACGCTTTGCACGAGAACGGTATAAAACTGATTGTGGATTTGGTAGCAAACCATACGTCCGATCAACACGCTTGGTTTTTGGAAGCAAAAAAAAGCAAGGACAATCCGTACCGAAACTATTATATTTGGCGCGAAACGCCGCCGAATGATTGGCAATCGCTTTTTGGCGGCAGCGCTTGGGAATACGACGAACGGACGAAGGAATACTACTTACATTCCTACGCCGTTGAACAACCCGATCTTAATTGGGAAAATCCTGCGGTACGACAAGAAATACAAAATATCGTGGATTATTGGATAAAAAAAGGCGTAGACGGTTTCCGCTGCGATGTATTAGACCAAATTTCCAAGGATTTGCACGACCCGAACGGCAACGGTAACGGACCTATGCTACACCCGTATATTCGAGAATTATTCGGCAGAAACGCGACGGAAAATATCTTTACCGTCGGAGAATGTTGGGCGGCAACAGCGGACAACGTAAAATTGTTTTGCGACAAAGACCGCAAAGAGCTTACCACCGTGTTTACCTTTCAGCACCTTTGTTTGAGCAAAAACAAATTTACAACAAAAAAGCCCTCGTTAAAGGACTTGTGCAAAAAAATGGCTTCTTGGCAACAAGTGACGCAAGAAGCGGGGGTATATAATACTTCTTTTTTGGAAAATCACGATCAGCCACGCTCCGTCAGCCGATTCGGAAACGATACTTCCTACCGCTACGAAAGCGCAACTCTGTTGGGTGGCTTGACGCTTCTGCAACGCGGAATCCCCTTTCTCTTTCAAGGGCAAGAGATTGGCATAACAAACTCACGACACGACGCGTTAGAAGCGTTTAACGACGTGGAAACGCTAAACTATTTCAAAACAAACGACAACCTACCCGAAGCGGAACGTTTCGCCAATATCAATGCAGTCGGCAGGGATAACGCCCGCCGCCCTATTCCTTGGACGGCGAAAACGGAAAAAAGCTGGATCGCTCCCTATGCAAGAAGCGAAGAAATCAACGTAGAAAAGGATTTACGCGCGGAAAAGCCCGTGTTTGCCTTTTACCGCGACTTGATTACACTTAGAAAGACGAACAAGGCTATTTCCCACGGCACGTTTACGCTGTTAAACCTCACGGACGAATATTATGCATTCCAGCGGGAATACGGCGAAGAGAAAATTACCGTACTGTGCGCGTTTGAACGGGGCGCAAGGATAGAAAACGCCTATGGGGGAGCGGCAATTTTAAACAACTATTCCGATTATGCCCCGCAAGAATTAAAGCCCTATCAGCTTATAGTGCTGAAATAAAGAAATTGTATCCGCGCAAATTATTGCAATGCGGCATCCGTTATAATACCTTTTTCAAAAATTCCCGTAAACGAGGGTCTTGCGGATTAGAGAAAAACTCCTGTGGATTATTCTCCTCTTTGATAACGCCCTCGTCGATAAACACGACGCGGTTTGCAATTTCACGCGCAAAACCCATTTCGTGCGTTACAATCACCATGGTAATCCCCTCGTTTGCAAGATCTTTCATCAAATCGAGGACTTCTCCTACCATTTCGGGGTCTAATGCAGAAGTAGGCTCGTCAAACAGCAACGCTTTGGGATTCATATTCAAAGCCCGCGCAATGGCGATACGCTGTTTCTGCCCGCCCGAAAGCGTGGAAGGGTATACGTCTTTTTTCTCTAAAAGTCCAATACGGGAAAGCAACGCCTCGGCATCCTTTATTGCCTGCTCTTTGCTTTTTAATTTCAACTCTACGGGCGCAAGAACCATATTGCCCATAACGGTCAGATTATTGAACAGGTTGAAATGCTGAAACACCATGCCCATTTTCGCCCTGCCCGCATTGACGTCGATACCGTATTCTTTCTCAAATGCCTTGCGCGCTTTTTTCGTTTCCAGCCCCTCATGCAATGAAGGATCGACGGCGGTGAGCAGGCGTTCGTCTAACCATACCTCGCCTTTTTCGGGTGTTTCCAATAAATTCATACAACGTAACAACGTGGATTTACCCGATCCAGACGGACCGATAATGACGACCTTTTCCCCCTGTTTTATATCCAACGAAACGCCGCGCAGCACTTGCAACGAGCCGAAACTTTTATATACGTTTTTAACGCTTATCACTTGCCCTCAATCTCCTTTCCACTAATTTTATCACAAACGTGAGCGAATATACGATTGCGAGATAGAACAATGCCACCACGACCATAGGCACTAAAAAGCTGGCGAGTTTGTCGCCGCCGCCCAAAATTTTCGCCACAAGCGTAAGATCGTACAAACCGCCGACCATGGATACAATCGAGGTTTCTTTGATAAGCGCAATAAACTCGTTACCGATTGCGGGAATCACGTTTTTGATTGCTTGCGGGATTACAATCTTTCCAATCGTTTTGGAATAGGGCAAGCCCAGCGCGCGCCCTGCTTCCGTCTGACCGATATCCACAGACAAAATTCCTGCCCGAATGGATTCGGATACATACGCACCCGAATTGATTCCGAAAGCCAAAATTGCCACGATCTCCATAGGAAAGCCGCGGATAGCGAAAATGACGAACGCCATAATAAACAGCTGTAACGCCATAGGCGTACCGCGGAACACCGTGGTATAGACGTTGCAAATGAAATTGAGTACTTTCATCACAGGGTTTTTGGACGGAACGATTTTGACAATCGCAACCAACGTACCCAACACAACGCCAACCAAAGCCGCGCCGAACGAGATCAAAAGCGTACAGCCCAAGCCCTCGAACAACATATTCATATATTCTTCCGACGTAAAGATTTTGGCAAGATTTTGCCAGAACGTCGCATTTAAATTACCAAGCATAAAACCTCTTATAAAAAGAAACCGCGCATTATCGCGGTTTCTTTGCGCACATATCAGTCTTCAAGTCCGAGATGTTTGGAAACGAGCGCATTGATGCCGCTCTCACCAAGCTCCGCAAGCACCGTGTTGATTGCGTTGAGAAGCTCGGTATTGCCTTTCGTCACGCAAATTGCGTACTGTTCTTCCGTAGCCGTATCCGCGTCGTAATAGAGCGCTTTGCATACGTAATTCGTATTTGCGTTGCAAATAAATTGCGCGGGCAATTTGTCTACCACTACCACGTCGGCACGGTTTGCGCCGATTGCGTCCACAGCAAGTTGCGCATTGTCATACGGCGTACATTCACCCGTCGTTCCGACAAGCTCGCCCTCTTCCATTTCGTAGTTTACGAAAATGTCGCCCGTCGTGTCGCGCTGTACACCGATCTTTTTGTTCATAAGTTCCGACCAGAACACGCACTCCGTGCCGTCCGTTGCCGTTTTTACCTCAAACGAAGTATCACTCGCTTTATAAATTACGTACTGTACGGACGTATAATACGGGTTGGAGAAAGCGACCTTTTCCGCGCGTTGCTCCGTTATGGTAATACCTGCCGCACCACAGTCGTATTTTTTACCGCTTGCCACGTTGTCGATAATCACGTCAAAATCGGTGTTCTCGAACTTCACCTTTTTGCCGAGCTTTTCGCCGACCTTGCTCATAATATCCACGTCTACACCTTTGATCTCCGTACCTACGTAATATTCAAAGGGCGCAAAAAATGCGTTCGTGTCTACGTAGATTGTTTCCTCTTCCTTGCAGGCATTCAAAGAAAATACCATACCCAACGATAAAACGCCTGCCATCAATGCTTTCCATAATTTTTTCATAAATTAAGCCTCCGTTTTTTATTATTTATAACAATATTATACTATTTAAGTCTTTTCAAGTCAAATCTTTTTAACGTAAAAAACAAAAATGTGTTTCCAAGGCTATGAAACGCAAACGCCCTTTCCACAAAGTAAACCAAAAAATACGGCGTACCCTCTTGGGTATGCCGTATTTTTTGGTTGAGGCGACGGGACTTGAAGACAGGGTGATTTGT
>JAFTPR010000044.1 GCA_017463145.1 Clostridia bacterium | reverse complement strand
TTGCATAAAAGTCGTGTTTTGGTGGGCAGAGGTGGATTCGAACCACCGAAGTCGAAGACGTCAGATTTACAGTCTGATCCATTTGGCCGCTCTGGAATCTGCCCATATTTAGTTTTGCTGTGGAGCCGGTGATTGGACTCGAACCCACAACCTGCTGATTACAAATCAGCTGCTCTGCCAATTGAGCTACACCGGCAAGTGGTGTTTTTGGCTTACCATTAAAAACGGTGGTGCCTTGGGGCGGAATCGAACCACCGACAGGCAGATTTTCAGTCTGCTGCTCTACCGACTGAGCTACCAAGGCATTTGTGGCGACCCAAAACGGGCTCGAACCGTCGACCTCCAGCGTGACAGGCTGGCGCTCTAACCAACTGAGCTATTGGGCCACAACCATTTACACTCTCAAACAAGTGCCTGTATATAATAATCTATTTCGCAATATTTGTCAAGCGTTTTTTCTCCGTTTTTTTAAATTTTCCAAAAAAATTTTTTACCTATTTTTTACGACCTCCTTTTTCGCAAAAACGAAGCCGTTCAACGCAACCCTGTATGGCAGGTTCTTTATTTTTTATACAATTTTGCAAGTCCGCCCTCAGCGGTTTCACGATATGATTTTTTTAAATCTTTCCCCGTTTCATACATTGTCTGCACCACTAAATCGAAGGAAATCTTTCGGCTGTTCGTTAAAAAGTACGCAAGTGAAGAAGCGTTGATTGCACGCATTGCCGCCACCGCATTCCGCTCAATGCAAGGAATTTGCACAAGTCCGCAAATCGGATCACACGTAAGCCCCAAATGATGCTCCATTGCAACCTCCGCCGCATATTCTATCTGCCCAAGCTCCATACCACGAAGTTCGCTAAGCGCCGCCGTAGCCATACAGCAAGCGCTGCCAATCTCTGCCTGACAGCCACATTCCGCGCCCGATATAGAAGCATTTGTTTTTATGAGGTTACCGATTAGCCCTGCCGTAGCCAGCGCGCAAACAATCTGCTCGTCCGTGTACCCCCAACGATCTTGCGAATATTTCAAAACAGCCGGCACAACTCCACATGCCCCGCAAGTAGGGGCGGTAACGATTGTACCGCCTGCCGCATTCTCCTCGCCGACCGCAAACGCATAGGCGCAAACAAGTCTGTTTTCCCGCGTTTCCGCACTCTCCTCGGGCGCGCAGCCCGTATACAAGACCTTGGCGCGGCGTTCCACTTCCAAGCCCCCGGGGAGTATGCCCGATACTTCCACGCCCCGTTCTACGGCGGCTTTCATTGTCTGCCAAACCTCAGCGAGAAAGGTTTTTATCTCCTCCCCCTCTTTTTCAAACACGTAATCATACAGACGAATACCCCGTTCTTCGCAGTATACGCGTATATCCGTAAGTTTATCCATATCGTAAACGGTTGTCCCTTCCGTTTCCGCTTTCCCTTCTATACGAATTGCGCCGCCGCCAACGCTGTAAACGCGTACCTGCCCTATGCGTTTCTCGTTTTGGTAAGCAATTATATCCATTGTATTAGGGTGCTCGACAGGCAATTGCGTATCGTAAGTAATTTCAACGTTTGGCAAAACACTTTCAATCACTTTTCCCGTACCGTGCCCCTCACCCGTTTTAGCAAGAGAGCCGTACAACGTAACCGTAAAACGCTCGGCGTTAGGATATTCCGAGATGAACAAATTACAAGCCCGTTCTGGACCAATCGTATGCGACGAGGACGGACCTTTTCCAATTCTGTATAATTCTTTGAGTGATTTCATAGTATTCACGCTCCGTTATTATTATATCATATCCGTATTTTTTTGTAAAACAAACCGAGCCGAAAAACGAAAATAAGTCAAGGTATACGTATTTTTGGACAGATTTAAAAAAAATGTTATTATCGTTTATGTAATTGCGTATAATAACAAAAGTGGTACATATTCCTATGTCAAAGCGAGGCGACAGCGTAACGCCAACTGCGGCGGCAATCGGGCAAACCCTAAAAATAAAACCGATTTCGCAAGTCCACGTCGGCAAATCAGATAAATATGTGCTCGCGAGAAACGATTTAAAAGCCAAATAAACCATGAACGCCGCGATTACAGGGAAACACCGGGAACTTCTCCGACAGCCTTTTAAAAGGCAAATTAGCGCTTTGTGCGCCCATACAAACAACGAGGCGAAAGCGCTTGCTTTTGTTCAAAATCTGCAAACCGCTTTCCCCGATTTGCCCGTACGGTATTGCGATCCTCTTCCGCGCAGCGTTTCCTGCCATATCGAATAGGGTGCACTCGCCGTGACCTACTCAAAAACACGTAAATAACAAGCGGTTTTGTGAAAATTTTGCAAAACGTGAACTCTATTGTTGACAAACCATTGAAAAAGTGATATGATAGTATTGTGAAAATTATGCACATAATCATTTCACATAAGAAAAGAACGGACACTCCGTATCTTGGAGGAATTTTATGGATATCAAAAAAATTGCAATTACTACGGATACCAACAGCGGGATGTTCCCGAATGAAGCGGATACTATCGGGCTGTTTGTCTTGCCGATGCCTTTCGTAATCGACGGCGAACCCAAATTGGACGGAATCGACTTTACTCGTACCGAATTTTATGAAAAGCTGAAAGGTACGTCGACAATAACCACCTCCCAACCGAGCGTAGGCGAAGTTTCGGAGTTTTGGAGAAATATCTTAAAGGATTACGACCAAATCGTACACATTCCCACCTCTTCGCAACTGAGTGCTTCCTGCGCAACGGCGCAAAACCTTGCAAAAGAAGAAGAGTTTGCGGGAAAAGTATTCGTGGTAGATAATCTGCGTATCTCTTTTGCATTGAAACAAAGCGCATACGACGCAGTTGCTTTGCGGGATAAAGGACTGTCTGCCGAAGAAATCGCCAAGGAATTAGATGCGCGCAAATTAGACTATGCATTTTACTTCTCTTTGGAGTCTATGGAATATTTAAAACGTGGCGGACGTATCTCCCCTGCCGTTGCGGCAATCGGGTCTATGCTTAAACTTCGTCCCGTGCTTCGCGTACACGAAGGCAAACTTGAAAAATTTGCCTTGCCCCGCACCCTTCAAAAAGCAAAAGACACAATGAAAACCGCTACGCAAAAGGACTTGGCTGAAAAGTTCAAAAACGTCGATACTTCCGAGCTTGCCATGTATATCGCTTACGGCGAAACCACTACGGAAACGGATGTATTTAAAGAAGAACTTTTTAAACTGTTCCCTAACGTTCCGTTCGTTTCCCAAGAGCCTATGTCGCTGAGCGTTGCTTGTCATACCGGTCCCGGTACGTTTGCCGTCGGTATTTGCCGTATCGTAAAATAAAAAGTATTTTCCCTGTTTGTGTATACAAGCAGGGTTTTGTTTTTACCCTTCTATGTACCCATTCGCATATGTACATAAGATAACACGCCCAATTTTACATACGTCTTACTGTTTCACCAAAAACGTTTATATAAAAGACGCTCGCACGTTTCCTTGCGAGCGTCACATTTTCTTCTTTTATTCCGCCTGAACGGCTTCTGCCTCTTTCAAAACCTTTCTCCGTACCTTTTGCGCGGCAGTAATCACAAACTGCAACGTAATAATCACGCCAAGCATAATCATACCACAGAGAATCAACGCCAATTTGTAATCGCCCAAAAAATCGTAGCTAAGGTTGATGATCGGCGCGCCCAACGCATACCCTACTTGATTGATGGATACGAAAAGTCCGAGTACCTTATTAAAAGATTTTTCCCCAAACAAATCGTTGGCATAGATGGGCAGCATCACCGTTTCCAAAGGCAACGCTATCGCTTTTAACAGGGCGTATATCATTGCCAATACCATACCGAACGGTGAAGCGGTGATAAAATACAGACATACCGAAACACCAATCGCCGCAACACAATCGATTGTAATCGTTACACGCAAGCCAACTCTGTCGTACATAAACCCGTTGAGAAATTTAAAAGCAGACAAAGCAATGGAAGCTACCGAAAGGACAATCGATATGTATTCTAAGCTCAGCCCCCTATCCTGCATATGCGCCGCCGCGATACTTGTGATACCTTGCAATACCATTCCCGTGAAAAAAATACACACACACGCGCCGTAAAAAAACGGCTTTTGGACAGCTTGCTTATATTCAATACCAATCCAGCCTGCGCCCCGCGCTTTTTTCTTCGGCTGTTCTTCTGCGCCCGTTTCTGCCGAAATCGGCTCACGGAAAAAGAAAAGCATAATGAGGAAAACCACGACAAATATACCCGCCATTACCAAGTAGGCGTTACGATAGCCAAAGGGATTGTTAGGTGTATTGATAAATGGCGTTACAATCTGTGTAGCAATCGCGCCGCCGATACCGTTTGCAGCAAGTACAAGCCCCATTATCGTACCCTTGTTTTTCTTGCATGCCTTATTGACGATATATCCGACAATCGCGGAGCTGGTCCATGACAACCCAACGCCGAGCAGTAACCCGCCTAAATAAAATACGACAAAATGTTGCGTGGTGGCATATAAAACGGATGCACCGATAAACGCAAGAAATCCTGCGCATATCAATTTTTTTGCACCAAACTTATTGATAAGCGTACCAAAAAATATGTTGACAATCGCCGTAGCGACGTAGCGCATTGTATCTGTAATGGAATACAGACTGCGGCTGATTTGTAAAGCAGACGTTATCGGGGCAACAAACAAACTTTTCGGACCCCACATTCCCAACCCGAACAGGATCATAAAAAAGCTCAACCCAATTACAATAACGTTGCTATCTGTTTTCTTTTTTTCTTTCTTAGACATCTTCTATCTCCTCTTATTTATACAACAGCATGCGATAACGCAGTTACGTTCGGCGTTATCGCATACCTAAAAATGTTTCACAGTTTTTGTTTAGCAAAAAGCAAAAAAGAGCTTCCGCTTCTAGCAAAAGCTCTTTCTGTTTTTAATCAAACAAGCTCGATAATAGCAACCTCTGCGCCGTCGCCGCGACGTTCGCCGAGAAGGTAAATTCTCGTATAACCGCCACCTTGACCAAGCTCTTCTTTACGTTGCGCATATTTGGGCGCAATCTCATTGAAAAGTTTGTCCATAAGAGGGTGTTGCACGTCAGCCGTTCTTGCTTTAAAATCGCTCTTCTTTTCGTTGAACGCTTTAATCTCTTGCAAGTCGTACGTTTTCGCCATAATCAAACGGCGCGCAGCAAGCTTCTTAGGGCCGTCTTTTACGTTCGTAACGGTGACTTCTTTACCTTTCTTGTCTTTTTTAGTTACTTCAAATTCCACGTTATCGTCATACGTGTTTACCGCTTTGGTGATCAGTTTTTCTACGTAAGGTCTGAGTTGTTTCGCCTTTGCAGCGGTCGTTTCGATTTTTCCGTACCAAAGAAGCTGGGACGCCAAGTTTATCAAAAGCGCGTTTCTTTCTTTGGAAGGTCTTCCCAATTTGCCGGGCATAATTTTAATCCTCCTGTTTTCTTAATGCAAGGCCGTAAGAATCCAATTTGTTGATGACTTCGTCAAGCGATTTTCTGCCGAGGTTTCTTACCTTCAACATATCGTCTTCCGTCTTCTTCGTCAAATCTTCGACCGTGTGAATGTTCGCTCTCTTCAAGCAATTATACGAACGGACTGAAAGATCCATCTCTTCGATTGCCATTTTGAGAATTTGTTGTTGCTTGTCGTCTTCCGTCTTGACAAGGATATCCATACCTTTGATCGTTTCACTAAGATTTACGAACAGGTTGATATGGTCCTGCATAATCTTTGCAGCCAAGGAAATTATTTCCTTGCCCGAGAACGTGCCGTCCGTCCAGACTTCGAGCGTGAGCTTGTCGTAATCGACTGCTTGCCCAACGCGCGTAGGTTCTACCGTATAGTTTACCCTTTGCACAGGCGTATAGATAGAGTCTACTGCAATATAGTCCACTACGGGCTTCTTGTTCTCCTTAGCAGGTCTGTACCCTCTGCCTCTGCCGATTACGATTTCAACGTCTAATTTTGCGCCTTCGTCAATCGTGCAGATATATTGATCGCCGTTGATTACTTCAATCTCCGCGTCCACATTAAGATCCTTGCCTCTCACTTCGGCAGGTCCTTCCTTCGTGATGTGCAGAACCTTCTCGTAATCTTTATCGACCACTTTTGTTTTGATTGCAAGCGTTTTGAGGTTAAGGATAATCTCCGTAACGTCCTCTTTTACGCCTTCTACTGCGGAAAACTCATGTTTTACGCTACCGTCGAGGAATTTGATCCCCTCCACCGCCGCACCGGGCAATGCGGAAAGGAGAATTCTGCGAAGGCAGTTTCCGATGGTAAGACCGAAACCTTTCTCCAAGGGCTCACAAACTACTTTTGCATAAAAATCGTCGTTATCAAGCACTTCGAGCTTGGGCATATCCATTTCGATCATTATGTTACCTCCTTATATTTTTCAATTACTTGGAGTACAATTCGACAATCATATGCTCTGCAATCTGGCTGTCGATGTCTTCTCTCGTGGGAAGAGCCAATACCTTTCCTTCCAGTTTTTCTCTGTCAAACTCTACCCATTTAACAAGGGTGTTGCTTGCTTTCGTTTCTTTGAGAGCCGTGAAATATTTATTGCCCTTTCTGTTTTCCTTAACAACGATAACGTCCCCTGCCTTTACAATGTAGGAAGGAATAGTAACCGTCTTGCCGTTTACGGAAAGGTGCGCGTGGCTTACGATTTGACGAGCCAACGTTCTCGAAGGAGCAAGGCCCATTCTGTAAACAACGTTGTCAAGACGTCTTTCAAGGAGTGAAAGCATGTTTTCACCCGTAACGCCTTTCATACGGTCCGCCATTTCGTAGTATTTACGGAATTGACCTTCTTGCACGCCGTGAATTCTCTTCGTCTTTTGCTTTTCACGAAGCTGCAATCCGT